>NZ_QAJB01000434.1:1798-4123 GCF_003061325.1 Microbacterium sp. HMWF026 | reverse complement strand
CCGCCTCGCCGGTCAGTGGGGGGTGGTCGACGTCGACGACGTCGCCGCCGCGGCATCCGCGCTGGCTCAGGCGGGACTCGCCGATCCCGACCGCATCGCCATCGCGGGCGGCTCGGCGGGCGGCTGGACGGTGCTCGCTGCGGTCACCACCACCGACGTCTTCGGCGCGGGCATCTCGCGCTACGGCGTGGGCGACGCCCGCGCGCTGGCCGAGGACACGCACGACTTCGAGGCGCGCTACCTCGACGGGCTGATCGGCCCGCTCCCCGAGGCCGAGGACGTCTACGTCGAACGCTCTCCGCTCAGCCACCCGGAACGCTTCCGCGTCCCGCTGCTCATCCTGCAGGGGTCCGAGGACCGGGTGGTGCCTCCGTCGCAGGCCGAGGCGATCCGCGACGCGCTCGTCACCCACGGCATCCCCCACTCCTACGTGCTCTACGAGGGCGAGGGCCACGGCTTCCGTCGATCCGAGACCGTCATCGACGCGCTCCAGCGCGAGCTCGGCTTCCTCGGGGCCGTGTTCGGTTTCGACACCCCCGGCGTACCGCCGCTCGCGCTCGACGGCGACCCCGCCGCGCGGTGACGACGAAGGCCCCGCCGACATGACGTCGGCGGGGCCTCGAACCACCGCGGTGGTGAGCCTCAGGCGGCGAAGGGGGCGAGCTCGGCTGCGAGGCGGGCGCCCACGTGGGCGTGCAGGAACGTTCCGCTCTCGCGGTGCTCCTGCGCGACGATGAGCCCGCTCTCGTGTACGGCCGACACGAGGTCCCCGCGGTCGTACGGGACGACCGCCTGCACCTCGACCGCGGGGAGCGGCAGAGCGTCCTCGATCGCGGCGCGCAGCTCGTCGATGCCCTCGCCCGTGCGCGACGAGACGAACTTCGCCTGCGGTGCCAGACCGCGCAGCACCAGACGGTCGTCCTCGCTCACCAGATCAGCCTTGTTGAACACGACGATCTCGTGGCCGAAGTCCGCGTCCACATCACCCATCACATCGCGCACCGTCATCAGCTGCGCGGCCGGATCGGGGTGGGACGCGTCGACGACGTGCAGGATGACGTCGGCGTCGCCGACCTCCTCAAGCGTCGAACGGAACGCCTCGACCAGCTGGTGCGGAAGGTTGCGCACGAAGCCGACCGTGTCGGTCAGCGTGTACACGCGGCCGTCGGTGGTCTCGGAGCGGCGGACCGTGGCATCCAGGGTCGCGAACAGCGCGTTCTCGACCAGCACCCCAGCGCTCGTCAGGCGGTTCAGCAGGCTCGACTTGCCGGCGTTGGTGTACCCGGCGATCGCGACCGAGGGGATCGTGTGACGTTTACGCTCGGCCCGCTTGGCCTCGCGGGCGGGGGCGAAGTCGCGCAGCTGCTTGCGCAGCAGCGCCATCTTGGTGCGGATGCGGCGGCGATCGAGCTCGATCTTGGTCTCACCGGGACCGCGCGAGCCCATACCCGCGCCGCCCGCGCCGACCTGTCCACCGGCCTGACGCGACATCGAGTCACCCCACCCGCGCAGGCGCGGGAGCAGGTACTCGAGCTGCGCGAGCTCGACCTGCGCCTTGCCCTCGCGGCTCTTGGCGTGCTGACTGAAGATGTCGAGGATGACGGTGGTGCGGTCGATGACCTTGACCTTGACGACGTCCTCGAGGGCGCGCCGCTGGCTGGGCGCCAGCTCGGTGTCGGCGATCACGGTGTCGGCGCCGACGGCCGCGACGATGTCGCGCAGTTCGGCCGCCTTGCCTCGCCCGACGTAGGTCGCCGGATCGGGGTGGGGGCGACGCTGCAGGACGCCGTCGAGCACCACCGCACCGGCGGTCTCGGCGAGCGCCGCGAGTTCGCGCAGCGAGTTCTCGGCATCCGCCTGCTCGCCCTGGGGGTGGACGCCCACGAGCACGACGTTCTCGAGGCGCAGCTGTCGGTACTCGACCTCGGTGACGTCCTCGAGCTCGGTCGACAGGCCCACGACGCGGCGCAGTGCGGCGCGCTCCTCGCGATCCCACTGGTCGCCGTCGGCGTCTCCGCCGTACGCCGTCGTGGCGTCCTGGAGTGCTTGCGCCGCACCGAAGACCCGGACCCCGCGGTGCGCTTCGGCGCGCGAGAGCACGCGGTCCACCGGATCCACGGCGGGCGCGTCGATGCTCGGGGGTGTGGTCTGTTCGGTCATGTGTTCCTTCCGTCGCGGGAGATCCCGCGTGTTCTGGCACTTTATCCGCCCCGGTGGGGCGAACGGCCGTCCGATATCCTGGAGGCATGGGGAGCGAGCACTATTTCAGCGCGTCGCCGTCGAGTCCCGAACAGCTCCGTCGCATCCGTGCGACGCTCGCCGGTC
>NZ_QAJB01000434.1:0-1788 GCF_003061325.1 Microbacterium sp. HMWF026 | reverse complement strand
CGTGGATGCCGGCACGTCGGTGCTGCTCGCCAATACGCCTCCCCCGCCCGCCGGTGGGAACTTCCTCGACCTGGGATGCGGGTGGGGTCCGATCTCGATCTCGCTCGCGCTCGCCTCACCGCACGCGACCGTGTGGGCGGTCGACGTCAACGAACGTGCTCTCGATCTCGTGAGGCGGAACGCCGAGTCCCTCGGCCTCAGCAACGTCAACGCCGTGCGGCCCGAGGATGTTCCCGACGACCTCGAGTTCCGCACCATCCGCTCCAACCCGCCCATCCGGGTCGGCAAGAACGAACTGCACGGCATGCTGCAGCACTGGATCCCCCGCCTGTCGGAGCGTTCCGACGGGTGGTTCGTCGTCCAGCGCAACCTCGGCTCCGATTCGCTGCAGCGGTGGCTCGCCGCGACCTTCGCCGACGGCTACGGCGTGCAGCGGGCCGCGACCGGTCGCGGTTTCCGCGTGCTGCGGGTGCGCAAGCACGGATCACCGCCGAGCGAGCTCATCGACGTCGTCCGCTGAACGGGCTCGCGCGCAGGATGCCCTGGCCGGTCACCCCGTCTGCGCGGGTTCTCAGGCGAGGGCGACCTCGCCCGTGAACACCAGGGATGCCGGTCCCGACAGGTAAACGCGCCCCTCGGACACGCGCACGCCCAGGGTTCCGCCCGGGGTGTCGACGATCCACGTGTCGGGCGCCGCGGCCCCGGCCCAGTGTCGGACGGCGAGGGCGGCCGCCGCGACCCCCGTGCCGCAGCTGAGGGTCTCGCCGACCCCGCGCTCGAACACGCGC
The DNA here is from genome assembly GCF_003061325.1 of Microbacterium sp. HMWF026. Lineage (NCBI taxonomy): Bacteria > Bacillati > Actinomycetota > Actinomycetes > Micrococcales > Microbacteriaceae > Microbacterium > Microbacterium sp. HMWF026. The sequence goes on along the minus strand of NZ_QAJB01000434.1, from coordinate 1,000 downwards.
AGTCGGATCGCTCCCACGCCGTCGCGCACGAGCGGATCGGCCGGGACGACGAACTCCACGTTGGCCCCGTGCCGGGGCGCCGGGTCGAGGACGGGCTGGTACGTGAGGTCGAGTCCCTCGAGCTCCGCCTCGGAGGACAGGGCGACGACCACGTGCGGGTTGCCGACGTCGATGCCGACGCCGGGTCGCGCAACGCTCAGGCCCTTGGCGCGAACCAGGGTCTCGGCGGCATCCACGGTGAAAACGCCCAGGTCCACCTCGAAACCGCGGTCGCTGCGGGTGAGGGTCTTCACGCCCGCCCGGGTGCCGATGCGCAGTCCCGCCTCGATCGAGGCCAGACCGGTGTCGGTCAGGTAGCGGGCGAACACGCGCGTGCCGTTGCCGCACATCTCGGCCTTCGACCCGTCGGCGTTGCGGTAGTCCATGAACCACTCCGCGCCGGATGCCGCGGCCTCGGCACCCTCGTCGATCGCGGCCGAGCGCACCACCCGCAGCAGACCGTCCGCGCCGATGCCGAAGTGGCGGTCGCACAGCGCCGCGATCTGCGCGTCGGAGAGGTCGAGCTCGCCGTCGGGGTCGGACACGACCACGAAATCGTTGCCGGTGCCGTGACCCTTGGTGAACGCGAGAGAGGACATGGCCTCCAGTCTAGGGACCGCGCGCCGGCTCAGTCCGGCACCGCCGGCCCGTCGACGATCAGGCGCTTGCCCGTGGTCCACGTATCGAACGGCTCGTACCCGAGCGCGTCGTAGAACCCCCGTGCGGCGGCGTTGTCGGGGCGCACCATCAGCTGCACCTTCGGGCAGCCCCGTTCCCGGAGCAGCCGTTCCGCTTCGGCGACGAGGGCACGACCGATTCCCCGACCGCGATGCGACGAGGCGGCGGCGAGGTAGGACAACCACCCGCGATGACCGTCGTAGCCCGCCATCACGCTGCCGACGATGGTCTCTCGGGGGTCGGTTGCTGCGCGGTCGGGCGCTGTGTGGTCGGCGTCGGCGGG
>NZ_QAJB01000433.1:886-4290 GCF_003061325.1 Microbacterium sp. HMWF026 | reverse complement strand
GGTTCGGTGGTCGAGGCGGCCGGGTCGGTCACCAGCGGCACCCCGGCGATCAGCGAGTTGTTCACCGAGCCCCGGCCCTTGGCATCCACCGAAGAAGTGGTGTCGGCGGGCTTGTCCGAGCCGATCACCGCGCCGTCACTGAGGCGCAGGTACGTCGGCGACTCGTCGATCACCATGCCGAGCGCGGCGGCGTTCGCGGCGAGGTACTGCGGCGAGCTGAGCCCGGCGGTCTCGTCGTACAGGATCTGCTTCTGGTAGGTCAGGTCGCGCTGCTGCTGCGTGAGCGAGGCGATCTCGAACGAGCTCTGGGTGGTGAGGATGCCGAGGCCCATCTGCACCAGCACGATCACCAGCGCACCCGCGACGGCCACGATGCCGAACAGGCGGCGCGGCGCCCGGCGGCGGGCCGTCTGGGGGACGACGGTGAGCCGGCGCTCGCGGACGGGGGTCGGGAAGTCGGGAAGGAAAGCGGCGTCGATGGCCTGGGGTGCACTCATGCGTCCTCCTGGATCCGCTCGGCCGCACGCAGGCGCACGGGGGTGGCTCGGGGGTTGGCGGCGCGCTCGTCGTCGCTCGCCAGTTCGGCTCCGCGCACGAGCAGCCGGAACTTCGGCGCGTGCTCGGGCAGCTCGACGGGCAGTCCTCGCGGAGCGGTGGATGCCGAGGACTCGGCGAACACGCGCTTGACGAGACGGTCTTCGAGCGACTGGTACGACAGCACCACGATGCGCCCGCCGACGCCGAGGACGCCGAGGGCCGCGGGGATGGTGCGCTCGAGCACCGACAGTTCGGCGTTGACCTCGATGCGCAGGGCCTGGAAGACGCGCTTGGCGGGGTGGCGCTCGCGCAGGACCGCGGCGGGAGTGGCCGCCTGCAGCACGTCGACGAGCTGACCGGACCGCTCGAGCGGGGCCTCGTTGCGGGCGGCGATGATCGCGCGGGCGTAGCGTCCGGCGAGCTTCTCTTCGCCGTAGCGCTCGAAGATGCGGCGCAGGTCTCCCTCGCCGTAGGTCGCGAGCACCTCGGCCGCCGTGACGCCGGTGGTCTGGTCCATGCGCATGTCGAGGGGCGCGTCCTGCGCGTAGGCGAAGCCGCGGTCGGCCACGTCGAGCTGCAGCGACGACACGCCCAGATCGAACAGGATGCCGTCGACCTTCTCGACACCGGCCGAGGCCACCGCGTCGGCGATGCCGTCGTACACGGTGTGCACGAGGGTGACGCGGTCGCCGAACCGCGCGAGCCGCTCCCCCGCGATGCGCAGGGCGTCGGTGTCGCGGTCCAGACCGATGAGCCGGGCGTTCGGGAAGCGCTCGAGGAACGCCTCGGAGTGACCGCCCATGCCGAGCGTGCCGTCGACGAACACGGCTCCGGGCTTCTGCAGCGCGGGACCGAGCAGCTCGGCGCACCGCTCGAGCAAGACGGGGGTGTGGATGTCGCGGATGTCCATGATGAGGGGGCCGGTCCTTCGGCTCTGATCCCCACCCGCATCGACCTGGCGCCGGGGAAGTGCGTCAGGGCGTGCGGCTGGGCATCACAGGCGGAGGGTCAGAACAGTCCCGGGATCACCTCCTGCTCCATCTCGGCGTACGTCTCTTCGTTGCTCTCCGCGTAGGCGTTCCAGGCCTCGGCATCCCAGATCTCGGCGTGAGCGCCGACACCGGTGACCACCAGTTCCCGACCCAGCCCCGCGTACGCGCGCAGCGCGGGCGGGACGGTGATGCGGTTCTGACTGTCGGGCTTCTCGGCGCTGGCCCCTGAGAGGAACATGCGCAGGAAGTCGCGGGCCTGCTTGTTGCTGAGCGGGGCCTCGCGGATCCGCTCGTGCACGCGCTCGAACTCCTCGGTGCTGAACACGTAGAGGCAGCGGTCCTGCCCACGCGTGATCACCACTCCGGCGCCGAGATCGTCACGGAACTTCGCCGGCAGGATGACCCGACCCTTGTCGTCGAGCTTGGGTGTGTGCGTACCGAGCAGCATTCGGGCGTCCACCCCCTTCGTCCGGCCTGCGAAGTTTCCCCCACTTTACTCCACCACCCTCCACTACGCCATCGAAATCAGGGGTCTTCTGGGCAGACGCTCCTCCGTGTACTGTGTGCGGCACCCGAGATCGGCGTCCCCGCACCCGCGGAATTCCGCGCCGGCACCACCCCCGCGGGCCGTCAGTGGAGGGAAAGGGAGCGCATCGGTCGCCGAAGATCGATGGATGCCGACCCCCGGGCGCACGAAAAAGCACCGACTCCGAAGAGCCGGTGCTTGATCGACGAGGGGTGAGCTGCGGGGTCAGGGGCCTTCGCGGCGACGATCCCAACGATCGTTCATGCGGTCCATGAACGAGCTGCCCGAGGTGCGGGGACCACGCTGCTTGGCGGCGCGCGGGGGCGTCACCGCCGCTCCGCGGGTGGGAGTCACGGCGAAGATGACGCCGCCCACCATCAGGAGGAAGCCGATCACGCCGATCGCGATGCCCAGGACGCCGGTGTTGAAACCGATCGAGACGCCCACGACCAGAGCGCCGAGACCGGCGAGCACCAGGATCGAACCGAGGACGATGTTGCGGTAGCTGAGGGCGCGACTGGGAGCCGACACGACATCGGTGTCGTTACTCATGAGATGGCGCTCCATCTCATCAAGCAGACGCTGCTCCTGTTCGGAGAGTGGCATGCATCCCCCTCTATTGTTCGATGCGGACGATTCTACGCGGGGCGTGGATCACTAGGCTAGGCCCGTGCCGACCTCCCAGGAACCGATCGAAGCTGTTTCCCAGCGACTCGACAAGTTCCTCTCCGAACAGCTATCGTACGCGTCCTCACTGGGACCCGAGGCCGAAATGCTCACCCGTTCCGGGGCATCCGCCCTGCGCGGCGGCAAGCGTCTGCGCGCCCGGTTCTGCCTGACCGGCTTCGCGGCCGTCGGCGCCGGTGGCGACGTCCCGGACGAGGCCCCCCTGGCCGTTGCGACCTCGCTCGAGATCTTCCACGCCGCCGCTCTCGTGCACGACGATCTGGTGGACAACTCCGACACCCGGCGCGGTCAGCCCGCGGCTCACCGCGCGCTGCAGCAGGGCCACCGCGACGCCGCGTGGACAGGGGACTCCGACGCCTTTGGACGCTCGGGGGCGATTCTGCTGGGCGACCTGCTCGTGGCGTGGAGCGACGACCTTCTCGAAGAGGGCCTCGCGCTCTCGCCCGCCTCCGCCGCGGCGACGCGACGCGCGTACGCGCAGATGCGGCGCGACGTCACGATCGGCCAGTTCCTCGACGTGGCCGAGGAGTCGGCGTACACCGCCTACCCCGACGACTCGCACGCCGAACGGGCGCTGCGCGTCGCCTCGTACAAATCGGCGCGCTACAGCATCCAGCAGCCCCTGCTGATCGGCGCCTCGCTGGCCGACGCCGACGAGGCGC
>NZ_QAJB01000433.1:594-876 GCF_003061325.1 Microbacterium sp. HMWF026 | reverse complement strand
GTGCTGGGCGTGTTCGGCGACACCGCCGTGACCGGCAAGCCCGTCGGCGACGATCTGCGCGAGGGCAAGCGGACCGTGCTCGTCGCCTACGCGCGCGAGGCCCTGCCCGAGAGCGAGCGCCTGCGCGTCGACGCCCTGCTGGGCGACCCGGGCCTAGATGCCGACCAGATCACCGACCTGCAGCGCGTGATCGTCGACACGGGCGCTCTCGAGCGCCTCGAGCGCCTCATCTCGGGCTACGCGCACACCGCCGACGGCGCCCTCGAGGGCGCCCCCCTGCGC
>NZ_QAJB01000433.1:0-584 GCF_003061325.1 Microbacterium sp. HMWF026 | reverse complement strand
GCCTGACCGGGCGCGGCGAGCCGCCCGGTCCGCCGCGGACGGCGAAGCCTCGGGCGCGTCCGGCCGGCGAGCCCCGGAGCCGGGCTCAGGCTCAGGCGAGGGTCGCCGCGACGCGGCGGACTTCGCTCTTGCGCCCCGCGAGCAGCGCCTCGATGGGCGCGACACCGATGGTCTCTTCGGGGGTGAGCAGCCAGTCGATCGTCTCGTCGGGGTCGAAGCCCGCGTCGTGCAGCACGATGATCGTGCCCCGCAGCGAGGGCAGGGGGCGACCGTCGACGACGAAGACGGCGGGAACCTTGAACACGCCGTCGCGGCGCGAGCCGACGAGATAGTTCTCGTCGATCAGGCGACGGACCTTTCCGAGCGGCTCGTCGAGCAGTTCGACGAGGTCGGGGATGGTCAGCCACTCGGTCGCGTAACGGGAGTTCTCGGTCACGTTTCCACTATCTCACCCGGATCGATCGGCTCGCGCCGACGACCCATTCATCTCACGCGTCACATTCGTCACATCAGCCTCACGCGTTGACATCCTCCCCGGGCCGTGTCAGCGTGTCGGGCAGTCGGAAGAACGGATATCCCCCCAC
>NZ_QAJB01000049.1:0-10434 GCF_003061325.1 Microbacterium sp. HMWF026 | reverse complement strand
GCCCCACCCCGCCGATAAACGCCATCCCTGCCGAGAAACGCGCAGCCACCGCGTTTCTGAGCACGAACAGCGTTTATCGGCAGCCCTGGCTCGAGCCGCGCCCCCGCACACGACGGCGCCGCCGGCACCCCGCACACGACGACGCCGCCGCACCCGAAGCTGCGACGGCGTCGAAAAGCGACGGCTCAGTGGAAGAAGTGGCGCTCGCCCGTGAAGAACATCGTCACGCCGGCCGCGCGCGCGGCGTCGATGACCTCGGCATCCCGCACCGATCCCCCGGGCTGGATGATCGCCGAGATCCCCGCGTCGATCAGCACCTGCGGCCCGTCGGCGAAAGGGAAGAAGGCATCGGATGCCGCGATCGAGCCGGCCGCGCGGTCGCCGGCGCGCTCGACGGCCAGTCGGCACGAGTCGACGCGGTTGACCTGGCCCATGCCGATGCCGACCGTCGCCGAGCCCTGCGCGAGGACGATCGCGTTGGACTTGACCGCGCGGCACGACTTCCACGCGAAGATGAGGCTCTCCATGTCGGCCTCGGCGGGGCGCTCGCCCGAGACGAGCTCCCAGTCCTTGGCGACCGACTCGATGTCGGCGGGGAAGCGGTCGGCGTCCTGCAGCAGCAGGCCGCCCGAGACCAGGCGCACGTCCATCGGCTCCTGCTTCCAGTCGGCGGGAAGCCGCAGCACGCGCAGGTTCTTCTTGAGCTTGAACACCTCGAGCGCCTCGGGCTCGAAGTCGGGGGCGATGATGACCTCGGTGAAGATGTCGCGCAGGTTCTCGGCCATCTTCAGCGTGACGGTCCGGTTCGCCGCGATCACTCCGCCGAACGCCGACACGGGGTCGCACTCGTGCGCGCGCAGGTGCGCCGAGGCGATGGGGTCGAGGGCGTTGGGCGCGGCGACGGCGATCCCGCAGGGGTTCGCGTGCTTGATGATCGCGACCGCCGGCTTGACCATGTCGAAGGCCGCGCGAAGCGCCGCGTCGGCGTCGACGTAGTTGTTGTACGACATCTCCTTACCCTGCAGCTGCGTGGCCTGGGCGATGCCGTGGCCCCCGACGCGCGAGTAGATCGCGGCGCGCTGGTGCGAGTTCTCGCCGTAGCGCAGGGTCGACAGGCGCTCGGCCTGGATCGTCAGGTGCGCGGGCAGGTCGATGTCGTCGCCCAGGGTGCCCTCGGCGAACCAGGTCGACACGGCCGTGTCGTACGCGGCGGTGTGCGAGAAGGCACGGGCGGCGAGCTCGCGGCGCTGCACGAGGGTCGTTCCGCCCTGCGCCTGCAGCGCGTCGATGATGGCGGGGTAGGACTCGGGCGAGACGACGATGGCGACGTTGGCGTGGTTCTTGGCCGACGCGCGCACCATGGCGGGGCCGCCGATGTCGATCTGCTCGACGACGTCGTCGCCCTCGGCACCGGATGCCACGGTCTCGACGAACGGGTACAGGTTGACCACGACGAGTTCGAAGGGCCGGATGCCGAGGTCCTCGAGCTGCGCCTCGTGCGAGGCCAGCCGCAGGTCGGCGAGGAGCCCGGCGTGGACGTTCGGGTGCAGCGTCTTCACGCGGCCGTCGAGCGACTCCGGAAAGCCGGTCACGGCGGACACGTCGGTGACGTCGTACCCGGCCTCGCGCAGCAGCGTGGCCGAGCCGCCGGTGGAGACGATCTCGACGCCGGCCGCCGCGAGAGCGGCACCGAGCTCGAGAAGGCCGGTCTTGTCGCTGACCGACACCAGCGCGCGGCGGATCGGGACGACGTCGCGGGGACGGTAGTCGGCGGGGTCGTGGCGGGGTCCGGCCATGGCGTGCGGCTCCTGTGTCTCGAGTCGGGTTCGTTCGCGGCGGACGAGTGCCCGCCGCGCGGTCAGGCGGTTCGGGATGCCGCGGCGGCGAGGTCGAGCTCGCCCTCGGCGATGCGGCGCACGACGTCGATCAGCAGGCGCCGTTCGACGGGCTTGATGCGCTCGTGCAGGGTGTCCTCGGTGTCGCCGGGCAGGACGGGGATGCGTTCCTGCGCGAGGATCGGTCCGGTGTCGACGCCGGAGTCGACGACGATCACGCTCGCCCCCGTCTGCGTGGCCCCGGCGGCCAGCGCGTCGCGCACGCCGTGCGCGCCCGGGAACTCGGGCAGGTACGCGGGGTGGGTGTTGATGATGCGCGGCTCCCACGCGGCGACGAGGTCGGCCGGCAGCAGGCGCATGAGACCGCTCAGCACGACGAGGTCGGGCTGCCACACGGCCAGCTGCGCGCCGAGCTCGGCACCCCATTGCTCGCGCGAGGCGAACGCGTCGTACGCGACGAGGAAGCTCGGGATGCCGAAGTGCTCGGCGTGGGCGAAGCCGTCGGCCTCGCGGTCGGCACCGACCACGACCACGCGCGCGGGGAAGTCGGGGGCAGAAGCCGCCTCGAGCAGGGCGCGGAGGTTCGAGCCGGTGCCGGAGATGAGGACGGCGACCGTGAGCACGCGCTCAGTCTACGCAGGTGCGTCGGCGGGGTCCGCTCAGTGGGAGCGGTCGGGGTCGTCGTCCGCCCACGCGGCGCGGATGCGCTCGCGCACCTCGTCGTCGGTCGGCGAGAGGGGCCCGGTGTCGTCGGCGTCCGGCTCGCGGTAGGTGCTCGGCCAGGCTTCCGAGGCGATTCCGCGGCCGGGGACCGGGGCGGTGGGCGCCGGGCCGGTCATGTGCTGGTCTCGGTCGAAGGGTTCGTGCGCGCGGGCGGGGAACGAGAACGCGGGCACCTCGTCGTGCACCGGGAAGTCGTCATCGTGCGCCCCGACTCGGGGGCTCAGCAGCAGGATCGAAAGACCCACCAGGGTCTCGACGCCGAGGGCCAGCGCGAGGGGGCCGGGCTGGGGCCCGGTCTCGGCGAGGCGCCCCGGTCCGATCGACCCCGCCGAGGCCACGGCGATGAGCGCGCCGACCCCGCCGGTGAGCACGGCGACCGCGACGGCGGCGACCAGGCGCGGCCCCACCGGCTCGGGGCCGTCGGTCCGTGGCATCCGGGATCGCAGGATCCATCCCGTCAGCGCGCCCACCGCGACGGGCAGCAGCACGAGCAGAAGCAGCCACGACGAGGTCGTGTCGGGGATCGCTCCGAGCACCGGGATGCCGGGGAGCGCACCCACCTGCGTCGCGGCGGGCGTGACCGCGGTGTCGGTGCCGAGGGCGAAGCCCGGGCCGGCGGTGAAGGCGATGGCCCAGAGCACGAGCGTCGGCAGGTACACGAGCTGGCCGAGGGCGATGACGGTCGCGCCGATGCCGTCGGCGTTGCTCGCCTGGTAGAGGCCGATGACCTGCGTCGAGCGCGCGACGAGTCCCGCCACCACGACCACTCCCCCGACGGCCACCAGGCCGAGGGTCGTCAGCGCGACCCCGCGCAGGGCGAGCTCGGGGACGCCGCTCCAGGCTCGCGGCATCCGCTGGATCTGCGCCCGCAGCGCGTCGACCGGACCGTCGTCGCCCACGCGCCACGAACCGACGAACGCCCCCACCAGCGACGGCGCGGCGAACAGCAGAGAGGGCAGCAGGATCGACGGCCAGAGCTCCGACGACACCAGGGGGGCGTTCGCGGTGACCGCGACGAGCGTGGCGAGGGCGGCGAAGACGATCGAGCCCGACACCCAGCCGGTGACCGCGGCGCCCGCCTCGGCGGCGCGCGAACCCGAGCGGGCGGCGAACAGCGCCGTGAACGCGGCGAACGCGAGAGGCGCGAGCGAGAGTCCGATCGTCGCGAACGACGGGTCGATCCCCGTCGCGGCCAGGTACGTATCGGGGAGGGTCACGGTGACGGGGACGAAATGCCCGAGGTGCCAGATCGCGGCCGAGGTGGGCCAAAGCGCGCCCCACTGCGGGTCGCCGATGCCGAACACCCACAGCAGGGTGAGGGGCGCGAGCACCACGGCGATTCCGCCCGCGGCGGCGAGCACCGCGTCGAGGGCGGCGAGAAGGGCGACGAGAAGGCGATGCATGGGCGTGAGGAACCTTACCCGCGCCCTCTCGGAGGGTCGCTCAGGCGCGGCGGCGAGACCCCGACACGAGAGCGCGCAGTCGGTCGAACCATCGCGCCCGCGGCGCGGCGGGCGCGGGCACGGCGGGCACGGACGCGATGGGCACGGCGGGCGCGGACGCGGCGGGCACGGGCGCCCCCGTCTCCCGGCGCGCGTCGCGCCACCTCTCCCACACGATGGTCGCGAGCCGCGGGTCGGCGCCGATGGGGGCGGAGGTCAGGTCGGCGTCCGCCTTCTCGATGACACGAGAGAAGTGGCCGGGCGCGAGCACGTAGCTCGCCGCGACGGTACGCGCCCCCTCGGCACGTGCGGCCGCCACGGCGTCGGGGATGCGGGGCTCGGATGCCGCGGCGTAGGCCGTCACGATCGGGCCGGGCGCGCCGGCATCCGCCATCATCGCCGCCACGCGTTCGACGTCGACCACGGCACCCGGGCGCGTCGATCCGGCGGCGGCGAGCACGATCGTGTCCCCCTCGGCGGCGCCGACGGCGCGGACCCGATCGAGCAGGATCTCGGCCAGGAGCGGGTGCGGACCCAGCGCCGGGGCGATGGGCAGGCCCTCCGCCGCCTCGACCAGATCGACCTCGGTGTGATACCCCGTCGACAGCAGCAGCGGGACGATGACGATGTCGGGTGTGCGGGCGCGGGCCTCGGCGACCACGTCGGTCACGAAGGGACCGTGCACGTCGACGTAGGCCTCGAGCACCTCGACGTCCGCGGGTGCGGTGTCGCGCAGCACGTCGAGCAGGGCCCGGACGACCTCGCGCCCCTCGTCGTAACGCGTGCCGTGGGCACAGGCGATGAGCACCGCGGTCATGAGTCCTCCTCGTCGATCACGTCGAGCCGGTATCCGCGCTTGTACACGGTGCGGATCAGGTCGGTCCCGCCGAGTGCCTCGCGCGTGCGGGCGACGGCGACTTCGACGGCATGACCGCTGGCCTCGGTGCTCGACAGCGCCGCGAGCAGCTCGGTGCGCGACACCACGGTACCCGGCGCCTTCGCCAGGGCCCGCAGGATCTCGACCCCCGTGCGCGGCACGGGCACGAACCGCCCGTCGAGCACGACGCCCGAGGAGCGGATGCCGAGCGCCCCGGCCGTCGTGGCGATCAGCGGCGCATCGACCCCGCCGTAGTGCGTGACCACGGCGCGCACCAGGGCTCCCAGGCGACCGCGGTCGGGCACGAGGGGCTCGATGCCGGCGTCGAGCAGGGGACCCGCCGTGATCGGCCCCACGGCCGCGACGAGCACCTGGCCGCTCCGGGCACGGGATGCCACCCCGCCCAGCGCGTCCGCGCGTTCGGCGGCGAGGATCCACTCGCGGGCGGCCGGGGCCGAGGTGAACAGCACGGCGTCGATCTCGCCCCGCGCGACCTGGCGGGCCGAGGCGGCGACGGCCTCGGGATCGGGCGGTGGGCCCCATCGGTAGATGGTCAGACTCGTCACGCGAGCCCCGGCCGCCTCGAAGGCCTCGTCGAGTCCGTCGGCACCGGACCCGTGATGCTGCACGGCCACGTGCAGACCCGCGACCCCCTCGGCGACGAGGAAGTCGCGCAGCTCGGCCGAGGTCTCGCTCTCGGCCACCCAGTCGGCCTCGAACCCGGCCTGCTGGATCGCCCCGCGCGCCTTCGGACCGCGCGCCACGATCCGCGCGCTGCGCAGCACCGCGCTCAGTTCGTCGTGCAGACCCGCCTCGTCGGCGGTCTCCATCCAGCCGCGGAAGCCCACGCCGGTGGTGGCGACGACGACGTCGGGAGGGTCGGCGACGAGCCGGCGCGTGGCCGACACGAGCTCGTCGTCGTCGACGTGCGGGATGATCGTCAGCGCCGGGGCGACGCGCACCCGCGCGCCGTGTCTCTCGAGCGCGGCCGACAGCTCTCCCGACCGCCGGTCCACGGGCAGCAGCACGGTGCATCCGAGGAGCACCGTGCTGATCGTCCGCGCGGGTGCCGTCACCCGACGCCCTCGGCGTGGGCCGCGGCGGGCAGCAGCAGGTCGGCCCGCGCGACCTCGCCGAACACCAGCACCGCCGGGTTCGACAGGCGGTGGGCCTCGGCATCCTGGACCGCCGTCGCCAGCGTGGTGCGGATCGTGCGCTGCGCGGGCGTGTGGCCGTTCTCGACGAAGGCGACGGGACGCGTCCCGGGAGCACCGGCAGCCCGGGCCGCGGCGACGAAGCGCGGCAGGGCGCTCACGCCCATGAGGGCCACGACGGTCGCGGTGTCGTCGCGCAGGGCCGCGAGGGTCGCCTCGCTCGGGACGTCCTGACCGTTCACGAGATGCAGCGTAGCGGCGACGCCCCGGTGCGTGACGGGGACGCCCGCCGCCGACGGGACGGCGATCGCGCTCGAGATGCCCGGAACGACCTCGACCGGGATGCCGGCCGCCCGGCACGCCAGTACCTCCTCGCCGCCCCGGCCGTAGACGAAGGGGTCGCCGCCTTTCAGCCGCACGACGCGCAGCCCCCGAGCCGCGCGGTCCACGAGGATCGCATTGATCTCGTCCTGCGGCACGGGGTGGTGCTGCGGGCGTTTGCCGACGTCGACCAGTTCGACGTCGTCGCCCAGTTCGGCGAGCACGCCGGTGGGTCCGAGGCGGTCATGCACGACGACGTCGGCCTCGGCCAGCAGCGCGCGAGCGCGCACGGTGAGCAGGTCGACCGGGCCGGGACCGCCGCCGACGAGCGCCACGCTCCCCACGAGCGGGCGACGTCGACGGCGGAGCGGAAGGGCGCCCTCGGCGAGGCGCTGGGCGATCGCGTCGCGCACGGCGACGCTGCGGCGGGGGTCGGCGCCCGCGGTCGAGACGACCCCGACCATGACGTCGCCGCTGGTCGTCTCGGCGGCCAGGCGCGCGGTGCCCTTGCCGCCGTGCCCGGCGTTGACGCACCACACGCGACGGGCCTCGGCGGCCTCGACGACGGCCGCGTCGACCGACGCCGACCCGGTCGCGGTGTGGCAGAACCATGCGTCGTCCAGGTCGCCGACCTCGAAGGCGCGGGCGCGCCAGTCGATGTCGCCCGCCGCGGCGAGCGCCGCGAGGGCGTCGGTGACGGCGGGGGCGATCACGCGCACCCGGGCGCCGGCGGCGCGCAACCGGGCGATCCGTCGCTCGGCGACGCCACCACCGCCGACGCACACGACGAGCTTGTCGGTGAGGTCCAGTCCTGCCAGAGCGATCATCGGGGGTCTCCTCCTGCGCCGGCGGCGTCGGCCGCGGGGGCGATTCTGACGAACACGTCGCCGTCGGTCACGGCCACCGGATGCACGCGGACGGACCGCGACTCGGCGCCCTGCGCGTCCAGGCAGACGCCGGTCCGCAGGTCGAAGACCTGCTTGTACATGGGGGATGCCACCGTGGGCACGCCCGCGCGGTCGCCGACGATTCCGCGCGAGAGGATGGCCGCCCCGCTGTACGGGTCGATCTGGTCGGTGGCGAAGAGGCGTCCGTCGAAGGTGCGGAACAGCGCGATCTGCCGCGCGCCGACCAGGGCGGCGGCCCCTCGCTCGACCAGCAGGTCGTCGACACGGCACACGCGCACCCACCCGGCGGAACCGTCCACCGCGTCCGTCGAGCCGCCGCGGGGCGCCGGGGGCGCGGCATCCGTCATGAGGTCCGCGTCCGTCGCGTCCACGGTGGTCATGAGCGCACCGCCAGGGTCGTGCCGCCGATGAACACCGCACCCGACGTACGCTCCTCGGTCGTGGCGGGGCGGGGCTGACCCCGTTCGCTCACGTAGGCGAGCGTGGGGTCGGCCGTGTCGGGGGCGTTGACGAAGCTCTGGAACCGCTTGAGCTTCTCGGGGTCGGCGAGGGTCGCCGCCCACTCGTCCTCGTAGGTGTCGACGTGCGCGGCCATCGCACGGTCGAGGTCGTCGGCGATGCCGAGGGTGTCGTCGAACACGACGCCCTTCAGCGCGTCGAGGCCGCCCTCGTAGTCCTGCATCCAGGGAGCGGTGCGCTGCAGGCGGTCGGCGGTGCGGATGTAGAACATCAGAAAGCGATCGATCGCCCGCAGCAGCCCGTCATCGTCGAGGCCCTCGGCGAACAGCACCGCGTGCCGCGGGGTGAAGCCGCCGTTGCCGCCGACGTACATGTTCCAGCCGGCCTCGGTCGCGATGACCCCGACGTCTTTGCCGCGGGCCTCGGCGCACTCGCGCGCGCAGCCCGAGACGCCGAACTTGATCTTGTGCGGCGAGCGCAGGCCCCGGTAGCGCAGCTCGAGACGCACGGCCATGCCGACCGAGTCCTGCACGCCGTAGCGGCACCACGTCTGACCGACGCACGACTTCACGGTGCGCAGCGCCTTGCCGTAGGCCTGGCCCGATTCGAACCCGGCGTCGACCAGGCGCTTCCAGATCTCGGGCAGCTGCTCGAGGCGGGCGCCGAACATGTCAATGCGCTGACCGCCGGTGATCTTCGTGTAGAGCCCGAAGTCGCGGGCCACCTCGCCGATCACGACGAGGCCCTCGGGGGTGATCTCGCCGCCCGCGATGCGCGGCACGACGCTGTAGGTGCCGTCGCGCTGGATGTTCGCCATGACGTGGTCGTTGGTGTCCTGCATCGTGGCGAGCTCGCCGTCGAGCACGTGTCCGGAATACAGGCTGGCCAGGATGCTCGCGAGGGCCGGCTTGCAGATGTCGCAGCCGCGACCGGTGCCGAAGCGCACGACGATCGCGGTGAACGTCGTGAGCCCCGAGATGCGCACGGCGTCGAAGAGCTGCGCCCGGGTGAACGAGAAGTGCTCGCACAGGCCGTTCGAGACCTCTTTTCCGGATGCCGCGAGCTCGGTCGCGACGAGCTTCTTGACGAGGGTGAAGCACGAGCCGCACGCCGCGCCCGCCTTTGTGCACGCCTTGACCTCGGCGGCGTCCGCGCAGTCGTGCGCGGTCACGGCGTCGCGCACCGTCCCGGCGGTGACGCCGTTGCACGAGCACACGATGGCATCCGCCGGCAGGTCGCCCTGCGCGGCGGGCGCGAGACCCTCGGGCAGCAGGTACGCGGCGGGGTCGCCCCCGAGAGCGCGACCCACCAGGGGGCGCAGCGCGGTGTACGCCGACGCATCGCCGACGAGGATGCCGCCGAGCAGCGTTCGCGCGTCGTCGCTCAGGACGAGTTTCTTGTACACGCCCGACACCGGGTCGGCGTAAGTGACGTCGAGGGCGTTCGGCGTCTCGGCGAACGCGTCGCCGAAGCTCGCGACCTCGACGCCCGACAGCTTGAGCTTGGCCGAGGTGTCGAACCCGTCGAACGCGGCCTCACCCCCCAGCAGGCGGGTCGCGGCGACCTCGGCCATCGCGTAACCCGGGGCGACCAGACCGATGCACTGCCCGTCGAAGCTGGCCACCTCGCCGATCGCGAGGATCGCGGGGTCGGACGTGTCGCAGCCGGCGTCGATGACGACCCCGCCCCGCGCGTCGACCGCGAGCTCGGCCCCGCGGGCGAGTTCGTCGCGGGGGCGGACGCCGACCGTGAAGACGACGATGTCGACGGCCTCCCACGTCCCGTCGCGCAGCTCCAGGCCGCACACGGCGCCGGTCTTGTCGGCATCCACGCGGGTCGTCACCGACTGCGTGCGCACCTCGATCCCGCGCGCCTCGATGAGCCGCTGCAACGTCTTCGCGCCGCCCAGGTCGAGCTGCGCCGACATGAGCCGCTCGTTGGACTGCAGGACGAAGGGCGAGACACCCTCGGCCTGCAGCGCCCCGGCGGCCTCGAGGCCGAGCAGGCCGCCGCCGACGACGGCGCCGCGCAGGGGGCGGCCCAGCTGCGCCGAGCGCTGCGCGACCCAGGCGCGCATGCCGGCGACGTCGTCGAGGGTGCGGTACACGAAGCAACCGCGGTGATCGAAGCCGTCCAGGGCGAGGCGCGCGGCGTACGACCCCGTGGCCAGCACGAGCCGGTCGTACCGGTGGGTCGCCCCGCCCGCGGTGGTGACGGTGCGGTGGGCGCGGTCGATGCGGGTGACGCGCGCGTCGGTGTGCACCCGCACCCGCTCGTGATCCAGGACGGCGGGGTCGAGCGCGAGCTCCTCGGGCGTCTTGCCGGCGAACACCCCGGTCAGGCCGACCCGGTCGTAGGGGCCGCGCGCCTCGTCGCCGAGCACGGTGATCGACCAGCGGCCGTCGAGGTCGCGGCTGGTGAGGCTTTCGACGAAGCGGTGGGCCACCATCCCCGCACCGACGACCACGACGGATCCGGATGACGCGGGGTGGAGCATCCCGTCACGGTAGGCGGCGGAGTTTGCCGCGGCGTCAGGGGCGTGTTTCGTTCCGGTTGCGGGGTGCGAGCGGGCCATGCCCCGACGTTAGGCAGCCGAGGTTTCCCCCGGCCTCGCCCCGGCGTTACCCCCGGCGAACGTTTCTCTCACGCGACCGCGCCCGCCCTGTGAGGTTTGGATGCCGGCATCCCCTCCCCCTCCCCGTCGCCCGTCCACTC
>NZ_QAJB01000432.1:0-2566 GCF_003061325.1 Microbacterium sp. HMWF026 | reverse complement strand
ACCCACCCCCTGGCCCTCGCGCCGGTCGTCGCCCCCGCGGCATCCGTCGACGGCTTCGCGAAACAGTTCCTGCAGAACCTCAACTTCGACCAGGGTGTGACCCTGTCGAACTCCGACGTCAACGACCAGTACCTGGCCCTGGCCTACACGGTGCGCGACTACCTGATGGCGCGCTGGTTCGATGACCGGGCACAGCAGAAGGCGCAGCAGAACAAGACCGTCTGCTACCTCTCGGCCGAATACCTGCTCGGTCGTCAGCTCGACAACAACCTGCTCGCCGCGCGTCTGACCGACATCGCCACCGAGGCGCTCGCGCAGTGCGGCATCGACATCGACGATCTGCGCGCCGTCGAGATCGAGCCGGGGCTGGGCAACGGCGGCCTCGGCCGCCTGGCCGCCTGCTTCGTCGACTCGCTCGCGACCATGAGCATCCCGGCGATCGGGTACGGCATCCGCTACGAGTACGGCATCTTCCGCCAGGCGTTCGCCGACGGGCAGCAGATCGAGCAGCCCGACGCGTGGCTGCGCATGGGCTCGCCGTGGGACTTCGCCCACCCCGAGGCCGCGCAGACCATCTCGTTCGCCGGCACCACCGAGACCTACGACGACGGCGGCGTCGAGCGCACCCGCTGGGTGCCCGAGTGGAACGTGCTCGCGGTGCCGTACAACATGATGGTCCCGGGCTACCACAACGGTCGCGTGAACACCCTGCGCCTGTGGCGCGCGGTGGCCACCAACGCCTTCGACCTGCACACCTTCAACTCCGGCGACTACGTCGAGTCGGTGCGTGCGCAGACCTTCGCCGAGAACATCTCGAAGGTGCTCTACCCCGAGGACTCCACGCCCCAGGGCAAGGAGCTGCGCCTGCAGCAGCAGTACTTCTTCGTCGCGGCATCCATCGCCGACTTCATCGACAACGTGCTCCCCGACGATTTCGACATCGAGAAGCTGCCGGAACGTGTGATCTTCCAGCTCAACGACACGCACCCCGTGATCGGCGTGCCCGAGCTCATGCGCGTGTTGGTCGACGAGAAGAAGCTCGAGTGGGATGCCGCGTGGGCCATCACGCAGAAGTGCTTCGCGTACACGTGCCACACGCTGCTGCCCGAGGCCCTCGAGGTCTGGTCGGTCGATCTGCTCGGACGCCTGCTGCCGCGCCACCTCGAGATCATCTACCGCATCAACGACGAGTTCCTGCTCGAGGTGCGCGAGCGCTTCGGCGACGACGAGATGCTCATCCGGAACATGTCGATCATCGGCGAGCACCCGTACCGCTCGGTGCGCATGGCGTACCTCGCCACGGTCGCGGGCTCCAAGGTGAACGGTGTCGCCGAGCTGCACTCGCAGCTGCTGCGCGACAACGTTCTGAAGGACTTCGCCACCATGTGGCCCGACAAGTTCACCAACGTCACCAACGGCGTCACCCCGCGCCGCTTCCTCCGTCTGGCCAATCCCGATCTCTCGGCTCTCATCACCGAGGCGCTCGGCGCGGGCTGGACCGTCGACCTCGAGCGTCTGCGCGGCCTCGAGGCGCTCGCCGACGACGGCGACTTCCGCGAGCGGTTCGCCGCGGTCAAGGCCGCCAACAAGCGCCGCTTCGCCCGCGTGCTCGAGGCCCGCGGCGACCAGCCCCTCGACGACGGTCACATGCTGGACGTCATGATCAAGCGCCTGCACGAGTACAAGCGTCAGACGCTCAAGGTGCTGCACATCGTCAGCACCTACGAGGGCATCGTCTCTGGTCGTCTCGACGTGGATGCCGTGCAGCCGCGCACCTTCTTGTTCGGCGCCAAGGCGGCCCCGGGCTACGGCATGGCCAAGCGCATCATCCACCTCATCAACGCCGTCGGCGAGGTGGTGAGCGGGGACGGACGCGTGCAGGGCAAGCTCAAGGTGCTGTACCCGGCGAACTACAACGTCACCCTCGCCGAGAGCATCATCCCCGCCGCCGACCTGTCGGAGCAGATCTCGCTCGCCGGCAAAGAGGCGTCCGGCACGGGCAACATGAAGCTTGCCCTGAACGGCGCGCTCACCATCGGCACCGACGACGGCGCGAACGTCGAGATCCGCAAGCTCGTCGGCGACGACAATTTCTTCCTCTTCGGCATGAGTGAGCCCGAGGTCGAGGCGCTGTGGGCCGAGGGGTACCGTCCCGCCGACGTCTACCAGGGCGACGAGCGGCTGCGCAGCGCGATCGACCTGATCGCGTCGGGCGCGTTCTCGGACGGCGACCGCACGGTCTTCGAACCGCTCGTGTCGAACCTGCTGTACGAGGACCGCTTCATGGCGCTCGCCGACTTCGCCTCGTATCTCGACGCCCAGGAGCGCGTCGACGCGGCGTACGCCGACCAGGACGCGTGGGTGCGTTCCGCGATCCTGAACGTCGCCCGCAGCGGCTACTTCTCGTCCGACCGGGCCATGCGCGACTACCTCGACCGCATCTGGCACGCCACGCCGGTGTCCTGAGCGGTTCCGGATGCCGCGGCCCCGCCGCCGCGGCATCCCTTACTCATCCGGTGCGCCTCGCCGCCGTCGTTCCCCCGGCACGTCCTCGTCGCCTGGGGGC
>NZ_QAJB01000431.1:2532-11764 GCF_003061325.1 Microbacterium sp. HMWF026 | reverse complement strand
ACTCCCGCAGGTACGACACCCGCCGGCGCGACACCCGCCGGCTCGACACCCGCCGGCTCGACACCCGCCGGCTCGACACCCGCAGGTTCGACACCCGTCGACTCCGCCGAACCCCCGGCATCCCGTCCCTCGTCCTGCTGCTCGCGGACGTCGCGCGTCGGCTCGTCGGCCGCGGGCACGGCGGGCGCCACGACACTGCCGTCGTGCGCGCGCACTTCGTCGGTCCACGAGGTGCCGTTCCAGCGGCGCAGTCCGCCGCCCCCGGCGGGGTCGGGGTACCAGCCGTCGGGCGGAGTGGGTGAATCGGTCATGTCGTTTCCCTGTCTGATGCGGAACCGGGCGAGATGGCCCGAGTCTAGTGAGCACGAGCGACGTCACCGGAAGTCGCGCGACGCGTGGGCGACCCCCACCCGCAGATCGGTGAATCCGTCGGCCACCACGTTCGTCACCCCCTCGACGGAGCGTTCGAGCATTCCCCGGACGATCAGCGCGGGCGACTCGCGCGCCACGCGCCGGTAGCGGTTCCACACCCCCACCGAGCAGATGATGTTCATGAGGCCGTGCTCGTCTTCGAGATTGAGGAAGGTGATCCCGGATGCGGTGGCCGGCCGCTGCCGGTGGGTGACCAGCCCCGCGACCTCGATGCGTCGGTCGGTCTCGTAGGTGCGCAGTTCACGCGAGGTGATCACCCCGCGCGCGTCGAGAGCCGCCCGGAAATGGACCAGCGGGTGATCGTCAGCGGACAGACCGGTCGCCCACAGATCGGCCGCGAGCACCTCGTAGCTCGAGGGGTCGGTGAACAGCGGGGGCTGCACCGCGACGAGCGAATCGGGCAGGAACTCCGGGCGGTCCAGCGCCGCCGACCCCGCCAGCCAGATGGCCTCGCGCCGCGTGTGCCCCAGGCTCTCGAACGCCCCCGCCGTCGCGAGAGCTTCGACCTGGGCGGTGACGAGCCCGGTGCGACGCACGAGGTCGCGCAGGTCGCGATAGGGGCCCCCGCGTTCGCGTTCCTCCACGACGCGGGCGGCCACTTTCGCGCCGATCCCGGTGACGCCCGCCAATCCCAGCCGTACCGTGAATCCTCCGTCTCTGCGGTGCGCCAGGGTCTCGTCGGGCTCGCGCGGATCGAACTCCCCCGTCGGAGGCTGCCGGGCGTCGGCGCACGCGTCGCGTCCGGTCGGCCGCCTCTGCGGCCCGGTGGCCGCCGCGGCATCCCCTTCTGCCCGTCCCGCGGCCCCCGCCGCCTCGTCGACGGGTTCGAGCGTCGCCTCGACGCCCGAGCGCTGCAGGTCGGGCCGGCGCACCACCACGCCGTGCCGTCGGGCGTCGGCGGTGAGAGTCGCCGGCGAGTAGAACCCCATCGGCTGGGCGCGCAGCAGGCCGGCCAGGAACGCCGCCGGATAATGCAGCTTGATCCACGAACTCGCATAGACCAGCAGGGCGAACGAGAGGGAGTGCGACTCGGCGAACCCGAAGTTCGCGAACGCCTGGATCTTGGCGTAGAGCTCGTCGGCGACGCGTCCCACCAGACCGTTCTCTGCCATGCCCGCGTACAGCGTCTCGCGCAGGGAGTCGATGCGCTCGAGCCCCCGCTTGGACCCCATCGCCCGCCGCAGCAGGTCGGCGTCCTCGGCCGAGCAGTTGCCGACGGCGACGGCCATCTGCATCAGCTGCTCCTGGAACACCGGTACCCCCATCGTGCGCGCGAGCACGGGTTCGAGCTTGGGGTGGACGTAGGTGATGGGCTCCTGCCCGAGCTTGCGGCGCACGAAGGGGTGCACCGCGCCGCCCTGGATGGGGCCCGGACGGATGAGCGCGATCTGCACGACGAGGTCGTAGAACTTGCGGGGCTGCAGACGCGGCAGCAGCCCCATCTGCGCGCGCGACTCCACCTGGAAGACCCCGATCGAGTCCGCTCGGCAGAGCATGTCGTACACCGCCTTCTCTTCTTTGGGCAGGGTCGACAGCTCCCACCGCTCGCCGGTGGCGTCGTGGATCAGGTCGAAGCAGTACTGCAGCGCGGCGAGCATGCCGAGACCCAGCAGGTCGAACTTGACCAGTCCCATCCACGCCGCGTCGTCCTTGTCCCACTGGATGACCGTGCGGTCGTCCATGCGGGCGTGTTCGATGGGCACCACCTCGCCGACCGGGCGATCCGTGAGCACCATTCCCCCCGAATGGATGCCGAGATGCCGCGGCGCCTTCAGCAGTTCGGACGCGAACTCGATGACCTGGTCGGGGATGTCGTGGTCGGCGCCGGTCTCGAGGCTCGCGCCCCAGCGCTCGACCTGCTTCGACCAGGCGTCCTGCTGCCCGGGCGAGTGCCCGAGGGCCCGTGCCATGTCGCGGACGGCGTTCTTGGGCCGGTACTGGATGACGTTGGCCACCTGCGCCGCGCGTTCGCGACCGTACTCGCGGTAGACCCACTGGATGATCTCTTCGCGCCGGTCGGAATCGAAGTCGACGTCGATGTCGGGTTCTTCGTCGCGCAGGCTCGAGAGGAACCGTTCGAACGGCAGCTTGTAGAAGATCGAGTCGACCGCGGTGATGTCGAGCAGGAAGCAGACGGCGCTGTTCGCCGCCGAGCCGCGTCCCTGGCACAGGATGCCACGGCGCCGGGCCTCGGCGACGATGCCGTAGACGATGAGGAAGTAGCCCGGGAAGTCCTTCATCTCGATCACCTCGAGCTCGCGCTCGATGCGCCGACGGTCGTCGTCAGAGAGGTTCGGATACTTCCGCGGGACGGCCTGCCAGACGAGGTGGCGCAGCCACGACATGGGGGTGTGCCCCTCGGGGACCTTCTGCCGCGGCAGCGCGGGCTTCGCCCGGCGCAGGGGGAAGGCGATCTCGTCGGCGAGTTCGACGGTGCGGGCCACGGCCCCCGGGTATCGGCGGAACCGCGCGGCCATCTCGACTCCCGACCGCAGGTGCGCCCCGGCATGGGCCGGGAGCCAGCCGTCGAGCTCGTCGAGTCCGCGGTTGGCCCGCACCGCGGCGACGGCGGCCGCGAGCAGCTCTTTCTGCGGAGCCGCGTAGTGAACGTTGTTGGTGGCCAGGGTCGCGAGGCCGCGTTCGGCCGCGAGGCCCGCCAGCACGTCGTTGCGCCGGGAATCGAGCGGGTCGCCCTGGTCCATCAGCTCGACGAACACGGCTTCTGCCCCGAACAGGTCGACGAGGGTGTCGAGCTCTCGGGCGGCACCCGCCGGCCCGTCGAAGGCGAGCGCCTGCCGCACCGCTCCTTTTCGGCATCCGGTGAGGACGGCCCAATGGGGGTCCTGCGGACCGCCGGCGCGTTCGGCGAGTTCTTCGAGGTCGTAGACCGGGCGGCCTTTCTCGGCTCCGGTCAGCTGCGCGTGGGTGATCGCGGCGGCCAGGCGGTGATACCCCTCTTCGCGACGGGCGAGGACCAGCAGGTGCGAACCGTGCGGGTCGGCTTCTCCGTTCTGCGGTCCGGGCAGTCCGAGCGACAACTCCGCCCCGAACACGGTCTTGACCGTGCGGGCCTCGGCCGCCTCGGCGAAGCGCACGATGCCGTAGAACCCGTCGTGGTCGGTGAGGGCGAGGGCGTGCAGTCCCAGTCGCTCGGCCTCTTCGACGAGCTCCTCCGGTGACGAGGCGCCATCGAGGAACGAGTAGGACGAGTGCGCGTGCAGCTCGGCGTAGGGCACGGTGTCGTCGGGCCGCTCGATGGTGGGCGGTACGTACGCGCCGCGCTTGTGCGACCAGGCCGGGCTGTCGCCCCCGTCGCCGTTGGGCGGAGCGCCGGTCGGGCGACGGGCGTCGCTGAGCAGTCGTTCGAGCTCCGACCATTTGACCGGAGGGTTGGTCCAGCCCATCAGCTCACCGCCCGATCCTGCGAGGACGGCGCCGGGTCCGATGCCTCAGTCATAGCGTCCCTCCGCTCTCCACTCGCCCTCTTCGACCACGAGCAGCCATGCGCCACCGGCGTCGTCGACGACCTGGAACCGGTGCGCCCGGCGCGCGCGCAGGGCATCCCATCCGCGTTCGCTGATGGGCCAGGGGCCCGCCCATTCCCGGATGCGGCGCCGTTGGCCCGCCGTCTCGAGCACCGCGGGTGGCGCGCTCAACGCGTCGCGCTCCCCCACCGTGACCGGGGCCCCCGCGAGGTCGGTGACGCCCACGAGGCGCGGCTCGGGGTATACCGTGGCGGGAAGGGGGTCGGGAAGACTGCCCGGCCACGGCCGCGAGCGCTCTTTCGCCGTCACGGCCCGATCGCCCCACGGCACCAGCACCTGGCGTTCGGCGAGCCAGCGCCCACCGCCGATCACCGGGGTCACCACGGCACGATGACCGAGCATGGCCTGCACGCGCGACAGTGCGTGGTGGACGCGCTCGTCGGGACCGGCACCGAACAGACCCTTGGCGTGGTGCGCCGCGGCATCCACCGCTTCGGGTTCGATGTGCACCCCCGCCACACCGCTGCCGAAGATCCCCTGCGCGTCTTCGGCGAGCTGCCACCGCACCCGATCGACTACACCCGCCGCATCGAACGCCCCGGGGTGCAGCCACACGCGTTCGCTGCGCTCACCCCGCTCGCCCGTGAGGACCACGCGCAGCTCGGTGCAGACCAGCGCGTGCACGCCCAACTGGGCGATGAACTCCTCGGCGGCCACGCGCACCCCGAAGGCGACCTGGTCGGCGAGTTCGAGGGGCGGCTCGAACGCGATGTCACGATGCAGTTCGGGGGGCGGGGTGCGCGGCTGCACCGGTTGCGAGTCGAGACCCCCGGCCAGCGCGTGCAGACGCACCCCCCTCTCGCCGAACCGCTCGCGGACGCGTTCGACCTGCAGAGCGGCGAGATCACCCAGCGTGTGCACGCCCAGACGCGAGAGAAGGCTGCCGAACTCGTCGTCGTCGAGGGTCGCGATCGACAACGGCGCGAGGAAGGCCCCCGCCGCGCCGGGGTCGACGATGCGCACCGGGTCGTCGGTCGGGGCCGTGCGCGCGGCCTGCTCGGCGGTGAACACCCCGTCGGCGACGCTGGCGCGCACGCCTGCGAAACCGTCGTCGTCGAGCAGGCGGATCAGCATGCGCGCCGCCTCGGCCTCGCCGCCGTAGTACCGCGCCGGCCCGCGGGAACGCAGCGCGCACAGTCCCGGGCGGACGATCTGCACCCCGGGCGCTCGCTCTTCGACCCTGGCGACGACGGGGGCGAAGGCCCGGGCGTCGCGCACGGGATCGGCGGGGACGACCTGCAGCGTGGGGCACAGCGCTTGCGCATCCCGACGCTTCTGTCCGCGCCGCACGCCCTGCGCGCGGGCCGCCCACGAGCATGCGACGACGAGATTGTTCGCGAACACCGCCACGGCGGCATCCGGTTTGGGAGGAGAGACGGCCTCGCGCACGAACGCGGTGATGGGCCAGTCGGGGAACCACAGCACGAGGCTGCGCGTGGGCGCCTGCATCAGCCCACCGCCCGCACGGGGTAGACGTCGCGATCACGCGGAACGAGGCGCTCGGCGGGAGCGCCGAGCAGCTCGATCGTGCCGTCGGCGGCGGGAAGAAGCATGCGCGCCCGCCGCGCGTTCGGTGATCGTCTGCTGGTGACCGACACGGTCAGCTCGCGCCCCGCGAGGTAACCGTGTCCCTGTCCGAGCCCCGACCATCGGGGATCGGCCACGTCGATGACGGCCTCGGCCTGCGGCCACGCCCCCTGCACGAGCAGGACGGACCCCCGATCGCGCAGGCGCGCAGCCAGACGCGTGGTCTCGGCGCCCGCGCGCGCGGCCGGCGATCCCGCGGGCGGACGCACCGCGACGACCGGCAGCACCTCGGCGATCGTCGCCGTCACGGCCAGCCACCGCGGACCGGGGTCGGGGATGAACACGAGTCGATCGAGGTCGAGTCCGTATTTCTCGGCCGCCTCGGCGCCGAGCTCGGGCATGCCGATCACGCTGCACCAGGCGCCGTCCTGCGACGGCCGCGCCATGAGAGCGAGCAGCAGCGATGCCGACCGCGCCAGCGCGTAGGCCGACCCCGACCGCAGCCCCCCGCCGGGCAGCAGCGACGAGAACGCGGGATGGGTCGGCAGCACCGGGGCGTCCATGCGCCGCCCCTGCATGCGCTCGAGGCGATCGCGCAGCGCATGGATGTCGGGTACGGCCTGTACCTGGTCTCTCACGATCGCCCTCACTCCCACAGGTTAGAACATGTGTTCTATTCCCTCAATCCCTGTGGGTCGAAGATACGATCGACCTCCGACATCGGCGCCGGCGCCCGTATTCGCGCACGCTGATGGCATCCCTCCCCTCGAGGGCGGAGAGGACAGGATGCCGACTCAGGCCGCGAGCGCCAGGTAGGGCTCCCACCGCGGGTCGCTCTTGTCGACCCCGCGCACCGTCCAGGACGAGCCGTGCGGCGGGGCCGGCACGAGCCGCAGCTCCCAGCGCATCTCCTGCGGGGTGCGGTCGCCCTTGATGTTGTTGCACGCGAGGCAGCAGGCCACGAGGTTCTCCCAGGTGTCCTTGCCCCCGCGCGAGCGCGGAAGCACGTGATCGATCGTGGATGCCGCCTTGCCGCAGTATCCGCACCGGTGGGCGTCGCGACGCAGCACGCCGCGACGGGTCACCGGCACGCGCCGCGCCCCGGGCACCCGCACGTACCGGGTGAGGATGATCACCGCCGGACGGTCGTAGGTGCCGGCGGCGGCCCACACGGGGTCTTCCTCGACACGCTCGACGACGGTGGCCTTCTCGTTCATCACGAGCACGAGGGCTCGCTTGAACGACACGACCGCGAGGGGCTCGTAGCCCGCGTTCAGCACCAGTGTGCGCATTCCGTTTCCTCTCGAATGGCCGAGACGGCTTCTCGGATGTTCGACGTTCGACGGCGTCAGGCGCGGAAGGGCATGAAAAAAGGCGCTGTCTACACAGACAGCGCCTCGGAGGTCGCGGCGAAGCCGCGGCATCCGAACTCACGATGCCGGAGAACGAGCAGCCCGAGCGCATCCATGGTGCGGATGCGCGGACTGGTGTTCATCGGCTTCCCTCCGGTTCTTCGGACGTCGCTGACAGGCTAACCCACTGCGACACGCCCGGGGTCGGGCCGACGGGGAAACGACAGACGGCGTGTCGGAGAACGATCGTCTCCGGCACGCCGTCCGCGGTGGCGGGCTCAGCCCGCGTTCTGCTGAAGCCAGGCGTAGGGATCCACGACCGAGCCGTTGATGTGCACCTCGAAGTGCAGGTGGTTGGCGGTCGAGCTTCCCGTGGAACCGACCAGACCGATCAGCTGACCGGCGGCGACGGTCTGACCCGCCTGCACCTGACGGCTGCCGTAGGTCATGTGACCGTAGGTGGTCGAAACCTTCTGGCCGTTGATGACGTGCTCGATGACGATCGCGACACCGTACCCGCCGTAGCTCTCTTGCGAGACGCTGACGACACCGGCGGCGGCGGCAAAGATCGGCTGCCCGCCGGGGGCGAGCAGGTCGACGCCCTGGTGGTAGCCGGAGTCCCACAGACCACGGCCGAGTGTGTAACTGGTCAGGGGCCAGCGCACCTCGCCCGAGCCGGGCGCGGTCATGTTGAGGTCGACCGAGCTGACGGGACCACTCGAGGTCGACGCCTTCGCGGCGTTCGCGGCGAGCTCGCGGGCACGCTCGGCGGCGGCGGCAGCGGCGGCCTCTTGATCCTTCTTCTTCTGGATCTCTTCAGCCGTGGTGGCCGAGTAGCTGCTGCGGTCGAGAGTCTCGGCGGTCGCGTCGGAGGCGACCACGAGCGACTGGTTGTCGGGAGCCGACATCTGCTGCAGCGTCACCGTCTCGGCGGCGGGCATCGTCGCGGCGTAGGCCGGGATCGCGACGGTGGCGACCATGCCGGCGACCATCGAGAGGATCACCGCGCTGCGGACGGGCTTGCCGAAACGGCGGCTCTGCGGTGCACGGGATGCGGGAACGGAGCGGGTGACCGCCGCGGTCGCGGTGGGCACGGGGACGCTCGCCGTTCGGGCGACGGCGGCACGCGTGCTCTTACGGGTGGGACCCGTCGCGGGAGCCTCGGGTAGGCCCGCAGCGGGATCGTTGTGTTCAGCCAAAGTTCCTCCGGCGCCTCTGCGTCTTCGGGGACGCTGGCTCGTCAGCACTCGATTGGGGGCACGATGTGCGGGCTTGGCCCTCTGCGGACGACGAGCCGGAGAGGCAAACCGCGAGGGGTCCGACGGCGGGCTTCTGGCCTGTGGACCCTCAGAGGCTACCCGAAGATAACGAACAAGTCACGCTTAGGTCGGGGTGCACAGCCAACACCCGGCCGCGGATCAGTCCTCGGCGACCAGGAAGATGTGCGAGGCCACCTCGACCGGCAGCTCCAGCCCCTCGTCGATCCCGTCCATCTGCACGAGCACGTAGCCCTCGTTGAAGCGGTAGTCGCCGCGGGCTCCCGGAAGGACGCCGGCGGCCTTGAGCTGCTGGAGCAGCTCGGGATCCACCTGGGCCGGTTCAGCCAGACGACGGACGGTGCCCGAGATCGGTCCGCCCGCATCGGTGAGCTTGCGGACCAGGCCGACGACGCCGTCGTCGAACGTCGAGCTCGCGGTGTCGCCGAGCTGATCGAGCCCCGGGATGGGGTTCCCGTAGGGAGACTCGGTGGGGTGCCCGAGCAGTTCGACGAGACGGCGCTCGACCTGCTCGCTCATGACGTGCTCCCAGCGGCAGGCCTCGTCGTGCACGTACGCCCAATCCAGGCCGATCACGTCGCTGAGCAAGCGCTCGGCCAGCCGGTGCTTGCGCATGACGTCGACGGCCTTCTGGCGTCCGTCGTCGGTGAGCTCGAGACGGCGGTCCTCGGACACGACGACGAGACCGTCGCGCTCCATGCGTCCGACGGTCTGCGAGACCGTGGGACCCGAGTGCCCGAGTCGCTCCGAGATCCGGGCGCGCAGCGGCACGATCTTCTCTTCTTCGAGCTCGAGGATCGTGCGCAGGTACATCTCGGTGGTGTCGATCAGGTCGGTCATTCAGCAGTCCTCGATGTCGCGCGGCAGGTCCTCCCAGCCTACCGACCCCCTCCGACACGAGCGCGGGCGGGTCCGGGACCGGACCCTAGAATCGAGCCATGTCGCACGTGGAACTCCCCGCCGATCTCCTGCCCGCCGACGGCCGCTTCGGGTGCGGCCCCTCCAAGGTGCGCGGTGCGCAGCTCGAGGCGCTCGTCACCCGCGGCGCCTCGATCCTCGGGACCTCGCACCGCCAGGCCCCGGTGAAGAACCTGGTCGC
>NZ_QAJB01000431.1:0-2522 GCF_003061325.1 Microbacterium sp. HMWF026 | reverse complement strand
CGGCAACGGCGGTTCGACGGCCTTCTGGGATGCCGCCGCCTTCGGCCTGATCGAGAACCGCAGCCAGAACCTCGTGTTCGGCGAGTTCGGCGGCAAGTTCGCCTCGGCCGCCGCCGCGCCGTGGCTGCAGGCGCCCGACGTCCGAAAGGCCGCACCCGGCACCCGCACCGTGGCCGAGGCCGTCGAGGGCGTCGACGTGTACGCCTGGCCCCACAACGAGACGTCGACCGGTGTGTCCGCCCCCGTCGAGCGCGTGCACGGGGATGCCGGGGCTCTCACCGTCATCGACGCCACAAGCGCCGCGGGCGGCATCGACTTCGACGTCGAGCAGGCGGACGTCTACTACTTCGCACCGCAGAAGAACCTCGGCTCCGACGGAGGTCTCTGGTACGCCGCCGTCTCGCCCGCGGCGATCGAGCGGATCGAGAGGATCGCGGCATCCGGTCGCTACATCCCCGAGTTCCTCAGCCTGAAGAACGCGCTCGACAACTCGCGTCTGCAGCAGACGCTCAACACCCCCGCCCTGGCGACGCTGCTGCTGCTCGACGAGCAGCTCGGCTGGATCCTCGACAACGGCGGCCTGGGCTGGGCGGCCGCGCGCACCGCGGAGTCCTCGTCCGCCCTGTACGAATGGGCGGATGCCAGTGAGCACGCGACCCCGTTCGTCGCCGATGCCGCCGACCGGTCCCCCGTCGTGGTCACGATCGACTTCGACGAGCGCATCGACGCGAGCGCGATCGCCAAGAGCCTGCGCGCCAACGGCATCGTCGACACCGAGCCCTACCGCAAGCTCGGCCGCAACCAGCTGCGCGTGGCGACCTTCGTGTCGATCGAGCCCGAGGACGTGCGGCGTCTCATCGGCGCGATCGACTACACGATCGCGAACCTGCCCGCCTCCTGAAGTCCTCCCTCATCACGAAGGCCGCCCCGCATCGCGCGGGGCGGCCTTCGTGGTGAGAGCCGAGGGGCGTCAGTAGCTGCGCTCGCCCTCGTCGATGTCCTCGTCGTCGATGTCCTCGTCGTCGTCGTCGGAGTCGTCGTCGTCATCGGAGTCGTCGCCCGAGTCCTCGGACTCGTCGTCCGCGTCGTGACCCAGCGTGTGATCCGCGTCGAGCTCGTCGATGTCGACGCCGTCCAGATCGCCCGCGTGGAAGCGCGGCTTGGGCTCGTCGTCATCCTCGTCGTCCGACTCGTCGTCGTCATCCGATTCGTCGTCCGACTCGTCCTCATCGGCGTCGTCATCGAGGTCGTCGTCGGCATGCGCCGCAGCGGCCTGCGCCGCCTGGTACTCGGCCAGGCGCGTGGCCCACGGCACCCAGTCGGGGGCGAGCAGCGCGCCGTCACCGGGCAGCAGCTCGACCTCGAGCACGGTCGGCTCGGCCTCGTCGACCACGGCGACGCTGACGGTCCAGAACCAGCCCGGATACCCGGACAAGCGGGTGTGGAACCGCAGCGAGACGACGCCGTCGTCTTCGACCGTGTAGCCCGCGGGCGGGCCGACGGTGTCGGCGGCGGTGATCTCGTGCAGGGCCGAGAGCGCGAGGTCGTGCGCTCCCGTCAGGCGCTCGTCGGCGACCGGCTCAGGCTTCGAAGTCATCGGCGACCTTGCGCAGGACCGCGGCGATCTTCTGCGCGTGCGGGCCGTTGGGGTAGCGGCCGCGACGCAGGTCGCCGCCGATCCCGTCGAGCAGCTTCACGAGGTCTTCGACGATGATCGCCATGTCGTCGGCGGGCTTGCGCGAACGCTTCGACAGGCTCACCGGCGCGTCCAGGACGCGCACCGACAGCGCCTGCGGACCGCGCTTGCCGTCGGCCACGCCGAACTCCAGTCGCGTCCCGGCCTTGGGTGCGGGGGTCCCGGCGGGCAGAGCCGTGGCGTGCAGGAACACGTCCTGGCCGTCATCGGTGCTGATGAAGCCGAAGCCCTTCTCGTCGTCGTAGAACCTGACCTTGCCGGTGGGCATGGACACCTCGCTGGATAGATGCGCGAACGCGCGGCGGAACGCGGGAACCGAGCGGATCCCGGTCTTCCAGCCTACGGCACCGGCGCCAGGCAGTAGGCTGAGCGCGATGAGCACCCGCACCACCGGCGGCAGCACGCCGGGCGACGACGTTCCCGTCCGACGCATCGACCGCATCCTGGCGTTCATGTCGCTCGGGCTGCTGGTGCTGTCGGTTCTGTGCTTCTTCGCGATCATCGCGGGTTCCACCGCGGGTGCCGACCTGTCGTCGGGCGTCTGGCCGGTCGTCAGCCTGCTCGTGCTGGTCGCTCCCCCGGTCGCCTTCGCCTGCCTGCTGGCCGTCCTCATCATGAGCTTCACGCGAAGGGCCCGGGCCAACAAGGCCCGCTGACGTGCCCGAGACCTCCGCACAACGCGCACTGGCGGTCTCGTTGAGCGCGCGCTCCGACGACGAGCTGGCGACGCTGTTCGCCGAGCGCCAGATCTCACCGTCCAGCACCTGGCGCGACATGTTCGACGCGGCCGAGGCCCTGCTCGAACCGGCCAGCATCGCCCGAGGCC
>NZ_QAJB01000430.1:28022-29934 GCF_003061325.1 Microbacterium sp. HMWF026 | reverse complement strand
ATTCCTCTTCTCGCTCTCCTTCGTCTTCTTGGTGATGTTCCTCACCTACACGGCGTTGATCGTGGTCCCTTTCGTGCGCCGCCGCGGCGCCGCGGCGGGCGACCCCGACGCGTTCGAGTGGCACGCGTTCATCCCGTGCCGGGACGAGGCGGCCGTGATCGCCGGAACCATGAAGAGGATGCGCGAGCGCTTTCCGACCGTGCACCTGTGGATCATCGACGACGCCAGCACCGACGGCACCGGGGACATCGTGTCCGCGGCGGCCGACGGCGACCCCCTGGTGCACGCCGTGATCCGCCGGCTCCCCGACGCCCGCCAGGGCAAGGGAGCCGCCCTCAACGCCGCGTACGCCCGTCTGATCGACTGGCGTCGCGAGCGGGGCACCGACGTCGTCGGGGACGATCGCACCATCGTGATCGTCCTCGACGCCGACGGCGCCCTCGCCGAGAACGCCCTGCGCCAGACGTCGGGACCGACCGGGTTCGGCTCACCGGACGTCGGCGCCACCCAGGTCGCGGTGCGCATGAGCAACCGCGACGACCGACGCCCCGCCTCCGCGGGCGGCCCCCTGGCCCAGGCCTGGGCGCGGTACCTCATCCGCATGCAGGACATCGAGTTCCGCACGACCATCGCCGCGATGCAGCTGCTGCGCATGCGCACCGTCTCGGTCGGTCTGGGCGGCAACGGCCAGTTCACCCGCCTCAGCGCCTTGCGCGCCGCCTCGATCGGCGAGGGCGAGCCATGGGGAGACGCCCTGCTCGAGGACTACGAGGTGGGCCTTCGCATCATGCTCGCGGGCTACCGCACCGTTTACGCCCACGACACGTGGGTCGATCAGGAGGCCCTGCCGACCGCGCGGCGCCTGCTCACCCAGCGCACCCGCTGGTGCCAGGGCGGACTGCAGTGCGCGCGCTACCTGCCCAAGATCTACGCCTCGCGCACCTTCACCAACGCCGGTGCGCTCGAGGCGGCCTACTTCCTCGCCATCCCGTACATCCAACTGATCGGCTTCGTGCTGTGGCCCACCGTCGCGATCGCCATGGTCGTCTCGGGCGCTCTGTCGCCCGGAGGTCTGTTCGGATGGATCTCGGGTGCGACCTGGATCATCCCGCTCTGGGTGCTGACCGGCATCCTGCCCTTCGCCCTCTGGCCGATGGTGTACGTCACTCGCGAAGAGAAGCAGCCCCTGTGGCGCGCGGGCCTGTGGGGTCTGGGCTACTGGCTGTACATGTACCAGAGCTACATCTGCGTGGTGCGGGCCTTCGCGCGCATGGCCACCGGCCGACGCGGCTGGACCAAGACCCGCCGTAACGCCGAGGCCGGGCGCCTTCTGCTGGCGGTCGAATCATGAGCGCCCTCGCCCTCGCCGCCGACGCGCGTCCCGCCCGCCGAACCCGACTGGTCGTCGCCGCCGCTCTCGCGGCCCTGGCCGGCATCCTCATCTCCACCGAGGCCACCACGCGTGCGGGCGAGGCGATCCTCGCGCGCGAATTCATCCAGCTCGTCGCCCCCGGCCGCGCCGTCGCCGCGGGACCCATCGTGTACTTCGGCATCGGCACCGCCGAGGTGACGGGGCTGAACATCACGACCATGTGCTCCACGACGGTGCTGATCGTCCCGCTGCTGCTGCTCGCCGTCGCGATCATCGGCATCACCCGCGCCCCCACCGCGCGAGTGGGCCTCGGGCTGCTCGTGGGCATGGGCCTGGCCATCACGTGCAACATGATCCGCTTCGCCTCGGCCGCGTGGGCCTACGGGGCGTACGGGCGCGAGGGCTTCGACCTCGTGCACCGCTACGCGGGTTCGCTGTTCGTCATCGTCGGCTTCGTCGCCGCCTTCCTGCTGCTGCTGCGCATCTCGCTGAAAGAACGCGGTCCCCGACCGGCGGCGGTCGCCGTGCCCGACGAGGGTT
>NZ_QAJB01000430.1:8353-28011 GCF_003061325.1 Microbacterium sp. HMWF026 | reverse complement strand
CCCGCCCCGAAGCGATCAAGTGCGCGCCGCTCGTGGCCGAGCTGCAGCGTCGGGAGGGCCTGCGCACCACGGTGACCGTCACGGGTCAGCATCGCGAGATGGTGGCCGAGATCAACGCCTCGTTCGGGATCCGCCCCGACGTCGACCTGGACATGTTCCGCAGCGGAGCGACGCTGGCCGAGACGACCTCGACGATCTTCTCCGCCCTGTCGGCGCGCTGGGCGGGGTCGGCTCCGGATGCCGTGGTCGTGCAGGGCGACACCGCCAGCGCCGCGCTGGCCGCCGTCGCCGCGTACTACGCGGGGGCCCGCGTGATCCACCTCGAGGCGGGCCTGCGCTCGGGCGACCTGCAGTCCCCCTTCCCCGAGGAGGGCAATCGCCGCCTCATCGCCCCCCTCGCGGCCCTGCACCTCGCCCCGACCGACGCGGCCGTGCGCAACCTGCTCGCCGAAGGGGTCCGCCCCGACGACATCGTGCTCACGGGCAATACGGGCATCGACGCCCTGCACCGCCAACGCACCCATCCCCAGCGCTTCGACGATCCCGACCTCGAGCGCATCGCGAGCGGAGCCGAACGGCTGGTCCTGGTCACCGCGCACCGCCGCGAATCGTGGGGCGGCCCTCTGGGCCGGGTGGCCTCGGCCGTGGCCGAGGTGGTCGCGGCTCGACCCGACGTGGTCGCTGTGCTGCCGCTTCACCCGAACCCCCGCGTGCGCACCGAGGTGCGCGCCGCCGTCGGCGACACCGACCGCGTGCTGCTGTGCGAGCCGCTTCCGTACGCCCAGTTCGGCCGTTTGCTCGCGCGGGCGTACTGCACCGTCACCGACTCCGGCGGCGTGCAGGAAGAGGCGCCCGCCCTCGGGGTGCCGGCGCTGGTCGTCCGCGACACCACCGAGCGCGGCGAAGGCGTGGCGGCCGGGGCCGCGCGCCTGATCGGGACCCGGCGCGAGGCGGTGGTCGCCGAGCTGTCGCTCCTGCTCGACGACCCGGGCGTTCACGCGCGCATGTCGCGCGCGCAGAACCTCTACGGCGACGGACGCGCGGCCCCCCGGGCGGTCGACGCCATCTCGCGGCTCCTCGGGGTCGAGGCGGCGATCCCCGATGACGCCCTGCTCGTGGGCTGAGCGCTCAGCCGTCGATCACGGCGACCAGTTCGTCCAGGAACGCCGCGAAACTCGTCGCGCGGCGCACGATGCGCTGCACGCTGTCACGCTCGCTGAACACCTCGACGAACTGCTCGAACACCGTCTGGAACGCCTCGCGGTCGGTCTCGCTGAACGCCACCAGCGCCACGACCTGCACGCGCCCCTCGCCCCAGGCGATCGAGGGATCGGCGATTCCGATAGCGATCCGCGTCTGCGTCGCGGTCATCCCCATCGCGTGGGGGACGGCGAGCGCGTCGGTGAACGCCGTCGACGAGATCCCCTCGCGCTCGACGGCGCGGTCGACGTAGGCCTCGTCGATGACCCCCTGCTCCACCAGCAACCCGCCCAGGCGCCGGATGACGCCGGCCTCGCCGGTGGTGGCATCCACTCCCCGGACGAAGGCCTCGGGCGCGAAGTAGCGCTCGAGCTCGGCCCGCAGCCGCGCCAGGCGACGCCCCCGGCGGATGCGCCCGGCGGCCGCCTGCACGCGCTCGACGTCGGCGTCGGTGAGGAAGGGCTGGATGCGCACGAAACGGTCGCCGGGCCGCGGCGGGTCGATGGTCGTGAGTACGAGGTCGGAGTCGATCGCGTCCCACACCGGGTCGATGCGCGTCTCGACGCCCACGACCTCGATCGCCTGGCCGAGCGAACGGTCGACGCTCGAGCGCAGCAGTTCGTGCAGCTCGTAGTAGCCGGGGCACACGATCGTCGCCGTCAGCAGCTGATCGGCGCGGCGGCTGCGCTCGAGGCGACCGCCGACGTGCATCGCGATGTAGGCGATCTCGTCGTCGAGGATCGGGATGCCCAGGCCGTCCTGCAGCCCCTTGGCGATGTAGACCGCGACCTCGAAGATCATCGGGTACGTCGACTTCAGCGAGCGCGTCAGGGGGTTGCGCGACCACGCCTGCTCGCGCGAACGCGCCAGCAGGTTCTGCACGTGCAGCGCGAGGCGCAGGATGAAGTCGTCGTGCGCGATGTCGACGAGGAACTCGGATGCCGCGTTCTCGACGACCAGGCGGACCGCCGCCTCGACCGCGGGGTCCAGGCGCGCGCGCACGTCGTCGCCGGCCGGGGTGCCGGGCGCGACGATGCGCGTCAGCACGAGGGTCGCGAGGTGGCGCAGATCGCCGGAGCCGAGCTGGACGCCGATGTGCTTGCGCGTCAAGCGGTCCAGCACGTCGACGACAGCCGCGGCCGCGTCGGACGAATCGCCGCCCGGCGAGCCGAGCGCGCGGTCGCGGGTGGTGCGGTCGGCCGCGATGGCGATGTGCATGACGACGTCGCCGATGCCGATCTCGTTGACGTAGTAGCCGAGGGCGCCGAGCTCGGCGCCCAGCTCGGCCTTGAACGGGCCGAAGGCCCGCGCGCCCACCGAGCGCTCCCCCAGCGTCCGGCGCAGCGCGTCGAGGTCGAACAGACCGGCATCCATCTCATCGTGCGCGAGCTTGGAGAGCAGTCGGCGCTGGGCGACCTCTGTCCCGCGCA
Organism: Microbacterium sp. HMWF026; assembly: GCF_003061325.1. Lineage (NCBI taxonomy): Bacteria > Bacillati > Actinomycetota > Actinomycetes > Micrococcales > Microbacteriaceae > Microbacterium > Microbacterium sp. HMWF026. The sequence continues at coordinate 25,381 of NZ_QAJB01000430.1, read as the reverse complement.
GACGGGCGGTGGATGCCGAGCGCTCCAGCGTCAGCTCGGTGCCACCCAGCAGACCGCGCACGCGCGCCAGGTCGGCCTCGAGCGTGGCGGTGCTGACGTGCAGGGCGTCGGCGGTGTCGAACACGTCGATGCCGTCCGCGGCATCGAGCAGCCGGCGGACGAGGGTGTGGAGGCGATCGCGGGGCGTGCCGGCGTCGGCGCCGGGCGCGGCGCGCAGCGCCGAGGCCGCCTCGGAACCGGCGCGGTAGCCCAGGGGACCCGATTCGATCGCGGCCGCGCCGGCGACGCGGGCGTTGATCGCGGTGACGTACGACCGGATGCTGCGGGGCGTGACGCCGAGGGCGTCCGCCAGCGAGGCCGCCGTGGACCATTCCGCGTCGCGCATCAGCAGAGCCAGCAGGCGGTCCTGGCGAGCCTTGGTCGTCACGATCCGTCCTTTGCGCCGCGTCGGTCGGCGGCGTTCTTCCCATCCAACCACGCTGCGCAGCGCCCGGCCCCGCTCGGCGCGAACGCGGGCGCGGCGATGCGCGGAACGCACGTTCCGGGGGGTGGGAAACGAACCTGGTTGTCCGCTGTGAACGCCGTGCGCAGAATCGAGAGGAAGAAAGGCCGGTCGATGAAGATCCTCGTGGTGTGTGGAGCGGGTGCGTCGAGCACGTTCGTCGCGCAACGCGTCCGCCGTGCTGCTCTCGACCGGGGCCTCGATCTCTCCGCCACGGCGGGCACGTCCCGTTCGGTCCCGAACGACCTGGATGCCGCCGACCTCGTGCTCGTGGGCCCGCACCTGGCGCTGGACGTCGAGCGCATCCGCGCCGAAGCCGCGCCGTGGAACGCCCTCGTCGTCCTTCTGCCGGACGACGTCTTCACCGACCTCGACGGCACCCGAACCCTCGCCCTGGTCGAGGACGCGCTGCGTTCCCGCCAGCACGCGGACACGATCTGAGAGCGACGGAGAGACCATGCCCCACCTGACCCGCACCGTCCGCATCGGTTCATCGCGCGGACTGCACGCGCGTCCGGCCAAGCTCTTCGCGCAGGCCGCGAAGGACGCCGGCATCCCGGTGACCCTCGCCAAGGACGCGGGTGCCCCCGTCAACGCGGCGAGCATCCTGGGCATCATCGCGCTCGGACTCGAGCAGGGCGACTACGTCACCCTCACCGCCGACGGCGACAACGCCGACGCGACGCTGGAGCGCCTCGCCGAGCTCCTCACCACCGACCACGACGCCGAGTAAAGGAAACACAGCACCATGACGGAACTCCGTGGAGTCGGAATCGGACTGGGCGTCGCCCAGGGACCCATCGCGCGCATGGCCGAGCCCCTGCCCGCCCCGAAGGACGCGAAGAGCGAGCTCTCGGTCGAAGAAGAGACGGCGCGCGTGCGCGAGGCCGTCGGCGCCGTCGCCCGCGAACTCGAAGCCCGCGGCGCCCAGGCCGGTGGAGCCGCCCGCGACGTCCTCGAGGCGCAGGCGATGATCGCCGAAGACCCCACCCTCGAGGCCGAGGTCGACAGCCGCCTCGCGGCCGGCAAGACCGGCGAATTCGCCGTCCACGACGCCTTCGCCTCGTTCCGCGAGCAGCTCATCGCCCTCGGCGGGTACCTCGGCGAGCGCGCGGCCGACCTCGACGACGTCGCCCAGCGGGTCATCGCGCGCCTGCGCGGCGTCGCCGCCCCCGGCATCCCCGATCCCGGACACCCGTTCGTGCTCGTCGCGAAAGACCTCGCCCCGGCCGACACGGCCCTGCTCGACCTTGACAAGGTGCTCGCCCTGGTGACCACCGAGGGCGGACCGACCTCGCACACCGCGATCCTCGCGCGCGAGAAGTCGATCGTCGCGGTCGTCGGCGCGAGCGGCGCGAAGGACCTCGTCGACGGACAGACCGTGATCGTGGATGCCGCCGCCGGCGTCGTGACCGTCGACCCGAGCGAAGACGACCTCGCCCGCGCGCAGAACCGAGCCGACGCCCGCAAGGCCGCGGCATCCGCTCCCCTCACCGACGGCGCCCTCGCCGACGGCACGAAGGTGCCCCTGCTCGCCAACCTCGGAAAGCCCGGCGGCGCCGCCGAGGCCGTCGCGCTCGGCGCCGAGGGCGTCGGACTGTTCCGCACCGAGTTCCTGTTCTTGAGTTCGAGCTCGGCCCCGACCGTCGAGGAGCAGCGCGCGGCGTACATCGAGCTGCTCAGCGCCTTCGCCGGCAAGAAGGTCGTCGTGCGCGTCCTCGACGCCGGAGCCGACAAGCCCCTGCCCTTCCTCAACGACGCGCACGAAGAGAACCCCGCCCTGGGTCTGCGGGGACTTCGCGCCCTCCGCGCCAGCGAGGACATCCTGCGCGAGCAGCTCACCGCCCTCGCCGAAGCGGATGCCGCCACCCGCGCCTCCGAGGCCGGCCCCGCCGACCTGTGGGTCATGGCGCCCATGGTGTCGACCGTCGAAGAGACCCGCTACTTCACGGCCCTCGCCAAGGACTACGGCCTCAAGACGACCGGCGTCATGGTCGAGGTGCCCTCGTCGGCGCTGCTGGCCGACCGCATCCTGCAGATCGCCGACTTCGCCTCGATCGGCACCAACGACCTGACGCAGTACACGCTCGCCGCCGACCGCCTGCTCGGTTCGGTCGCCTCGTTCCAGGACCCGTGGCATCCCGCCGTCCTGCGCCTCATCCGCGAGGTCGGAGCTGCGGGCCGCGCGAACGGCAAGCCCGTCGGCATCTGCGGCGAGGCCGCCGCCGACCCGCTGCTGGCGGTCGTGCTCGTGGGCCTGGGCGCCACGACCCTGTCGATGGCCCCGACGGCCCTCGCCGACGTGCGCGCGAGCCTGCTCACCCACACTCTCGACGATGCCGTGCGCATCGCCGAGGCCACCCTGGCCGCGGACGACGCGGCCTCCGCCCGCGAGGCAGCCCAGGCCGCCTCGTCCTCACCCGTCGCGGCGTAAGCCGCACCCTCATGCGGCTCACGCCGCACAGCTGATCAAGGAGACACAGCAATGACGACGACGTCACCCACCAAGAAGCCGGGAGGAGCCCGGATCGCCGTCCAGCGGTTCGGCACGTTCCTGTCCGGCATGATCATGCCGAACATCGCGGCGTTCATCGCATGGGGATTCATCACCATGCTCTTCATCCCCGCCGGGTTCTTCGGCGCCAACAGCCCCTTCGGCTGGCACTGGGCCCCGGTCGCCGAGATCATCGGCGGCGGCGGCGACGCCGCGACCATCGGCTGGCCCGGAGCGGCGACCGCGCTGACCGCGAACGCCGACGGCTCGACCTACCAGGGCTACGTCGGCCTGGTCAGCGTCATGATCACCTACCTGCTGCCCCTGCTCATCGCCAACACCGGTGGACGCATCGTCTACGGTGCGCGCGGTGGCGTGGTCGCGACCATCGCCGTGATGGGCGTGATCGTGGGCACCAACATCCCGATGTTCCTCGGTGCGATGATCATGGGCCCGCTCGCGGCCTGGATCACCAAGCAGATGGACAAGCTGTGGGACGGCAAGATCCGCCCCGGCTTCGAGATGCTCGTGAACAACTTCTCGGCCGGCATCCTCGGCATGATCCTCGCGATCGTCGGCTTCTTCGCCTTCGGTCCGGTGTTCCTCGGCATCAGCGCGGTCCTCGGCAGCATCGTCGCGTTCCTCGTGCAGTTCAACCTGCTGCCGGTGCTCTCGATCATCGTCGAGCCCGCCAAGGTGCTGTTCCTGAACAACGCCATCAACCACGGCGTGTTCACCCCGCTCGGCATCGAGCAGGCGGCCGACACCGGCAAGTCGATCCTGTTCCTCATCGAGGCCAACCCCGGCCCCGGTCTGGGTCTGCTGCTGGCCTTCACCTTCTTCGGTGTCGGTGCGGCGAAGGCGTCGGCCCCCGGTGCCATCGTGATCCAGTTCCTCGGCGGCATCCACGAGATCTACTTCCCCTACGCCCTCGCCAAGCCCATGACGATCCTCGCCCTGATCGCCGGTGGCGCCTCGGGCGTCGCGGTCAACATGATCTTCGGCGGCGGCCTGGTCTTCCCGGCCGCTCCCGGCAGCATCATCGCCGTGACCGCCGCGGCCGCCGGTGGTGGCGTGGCGAACGTGCTCGTGGTCTACCTGTCGGTCATCGTGGCCGCTGTCGTGACCTTCCTCATCTCGGGCATCATCCTGCGGGCCTCCCGCAAGCGCGACGCCGAGGCCGAGGGCGACAGCTTCGCCGCCGCGATCGACCAGACCGCGGCGAACAAGGGCAAGGAGTCCTCCGCCCTCGGTGCCCTGCGCACCCGCGCTGCCGGCACCACCGGCTCGGGCACCACCGAGACGGCCGACCGCGACGTCGACGGCGCCCTGGGCGGCCTCGGCGGAGCCGTCGCGACGAAGCAGCTGAACAACATCGTGTTCGCCTGCGACGCCGGTATGGGCTCCTCGGCGATGGGCGCGAGCGTCCTGCGCAACAAGATCAAGAAGGCCGGCATCGACGGCGTCACGGTCACCAACCAGGCGATCGCGAACCTCGACGGCTCGGCCGACCTGGTCATCACGCAGAACCAGCTCACCGATCGCGCCAAGGCGCAGTCGCCCGGCTCGATGCACGTCTCGGTCGACAACTTCATTAACTCGCCGCGTTACGACGAGGTCGTGGAGATGGTCCGCGCTCAGCACGAGTCCAAGTAACACCCCCTAGCACGCCAGGGGTCGGAGCGTCAGCCCGGCCCCTGGCGTCTTCCCGTCCGGCCCGCGTTTTGCGAGGCTGGATAGCACGACGAGAAAGGCGAGAACCATGTCAGACGTCCTCCGCATCGAATCCGTCCGCATCCACCCCGGGAGCGCCACCCGCGAGGAGGCGATGAAAGAGGCGGCCGACCTGCTGCAGGCCACCGGCTCCGTGACCGACGAGTACTTCGCCGCCATGCAGCAGCGCGAAGAGACCGTGTCGACCTACATGGGCAATGAGCTCGCCATCCCGCACGGCACCAACGAGACCAAGCAGGCGATCCTCGCCTCGGGCCTGTCCGTCGTGCGCTACGACGGCGGCGTCGACTGGGGCGGAGAGCCCGTCACCTTCGTCGTCGGCATCGCCGGCAAGGGCGACGAGCACCTCGAGATCCTGTCGCAGATCGCGATCCTCTTCTCCGAAGAGGACGACGTCGCCCGCCTCAAGGCCGCCTCCACCCCGGAGGAGCTCTTCGAGGCCCTCTCGGGCTCCGTCAACGCATGAAGGCCGTCCACTTCGGCGCCGGCAACATCGGCCGCGGCTTCGTCGGACTGCTGCTGCACGAGGGCGGCTACGACCTCGTCTTCTCGGACGTCTCGGCGGCGCTCGTCGCCGCCATCAACGACGCGTCGTCGTACACGGTCCACGAGGTGGGCGAGGGCGGCGTCGACAAGCAGGTGACGAACTTCCGCGCGATCGACAGCTCGGTGGATGCCGAGGCCCTGGTCGACGAGATCGCCACCGCCGACGTGGTCACCACCGCCGTCGGCCCCACGATCCTGAAGTTCGTGGCCCCGCACATCGTCGCGGGACTGGCGCTGCGCGACCCCTCCCTCGCGCCGCTGCAGATCATGGCGTGCGAGAACGCGATCGGGGCGACCGATCAGCTGCGCGAGCACGTGGTCGAGCTGGCCGGCGAATCGTGGGACGCCCTGGCATCCCGCTCCGTCTTCGCCAACACCGCGGTCGACCGCATCGTGCCGGCCCAGGCGCAGGGCGGTGTGGACGTCACGGTCGAGCCGTTCTACGAGTGGGCCATCGAGCGCGCGCCGTTCGGCGACACCCCGCCGCACATCCCCGGGGCGCACTTCGTCGACGACCTCGAGCCCTACATCGAGCGCAAGCTCTTCACGGTCAACACCGGTCACGCCACCACCGCCTACTTCGGCGCGCAGGCGGGCATCGAGCGTATCTCGGACGCCCTCGCCGACCCCGCGATCGCCGCGAAGGTCGAGGCCGCGCTCGAAGAGACCAGCGCTCTGCTGGTGCAGAAGCACGAGTTGGATGCCGCGGTGCAGGCCGAGTACCGGGCGACCATCCTGCGTCGTTTCCGCAACGCCGCCCTGCCCGACACGGTGTGGCGCGTCGGTCGCCAGCCGCTGCGCAAGCTCTCGCGGCACGAGCGGTTCGTCAGCCCCGCCGCCGAGGCCGTCGAGCGGGACCTGCCCGTCGACGCCCTGGTGGCCGCGATGGCCGCCGCCCTGGAGTTCGACGACGCCGAGGACGCCCAGTCCGTCGAGCTGCAGCGCCTGCTGCGCGAGGACGACGCCGCGGCCTTGACGGCCGAGGTGACCGGCCTCGACCCCGAGCACCCGCTGTACGGGCGCGTGGTCGAGATCGTCGCCGCACGCCAGGCGGCTCTCGCGGTCTGACGCATCCCCCTCGATACGACGCCGCCGACGTGCCGCCCTCGGGCCACGTCGGCGGCGTCGTGTCGAGCGCCGGCAGCGTGTCGGCGGCCGGGGATACGCTCGAGACGTGACCGACCGCGACACCCCCGCCGACTCCGCTCCCGCCCGTGCTCCCCGCCGTCGTCGGCGGTGGCTGCGGTGGACCCTCGGCGGCCTGGGCGCCCTGGTGGTGCTGCTCGTCGGCGGCATCCTGATCTACAGCCAGGTCGGGGTCATGGGAGCCGAGCCCGGTCCGCTCGCCCAGGCCCGGGCGAATCCGGGTCTGACGATCACCGACGACGGCGCGGGCATCGTGCTCTCCCCCGCCGACGGTGCGACCGGCCAGGGCCTGGTGTTCATCCCGGGCGCGAAAGTGCAGGCCGAGGGCTATATCGCGACCTTCGCCGACACGGTCGTGGACGACGGCGTGACCGTCGTCATCACCCGCCCGTGGCTCAACCTCGCCTTCTTCGACCCGCGTCCGCTGACGACGTTCACCGACCTCGCCCCCGACGTCACCTCGTGGGCCGTCGGTGGTCACTCCCTCGGCGGAGTCCGCGCGTGCCAGCTCGCGACCGACGCCGACGCCCTCGTCCTGTTCGCCTCGTACTGCGCGAACGATCTCTCCGCCTCCGGCCTGCCCGTGCTGAGCCTCTCGGGGTCCGAGGACGGCCTGTCGACCCCCCAGAAGATCGCGGATGCCAAGGGCGAACTGCCCGCGAACGCCACCTTCGTCGAGATCCCCGGCGCCTCGCACGCCTCGTTCGGCGCGTACGGTCCGCAGCCCGGCGACGGCACCCCGACCGCCGACCCGGCCGAGGTGGACCGCGTGATCGCGGAGGAGCTGGCGGGGTTCCTCCCGCATCGGTGACGCGGGCGCGGCCCCGGAGACGGTGCCGGCCGGGCGCGGAGGCGGTGTTCAGGTCGTTGGAGGGGCGACGCGCCCCGAGTCGCGTCCCGCGCTCCGGAGAGACGCGCCGGAATCCCCCCTCGGACGTCGCCCCCCGGCTCGGATATGGGCCTCAGCTCCGGAGCGCGGCACGCCGGCGCCAGGCCGCGGACGGCTCCTCCCCCGCAACCGCCTGTCCACGGATCGCCGAAACCGCCGCCACCGCGGCCTCGATCGACGGACCCTGGAGGGATGCCACGCGTCCCCGCCGCCGATGAGGCCACAGCGCTCACCACCCGGGATCTGCGCGAGACCGGCCTCACCAAACGGCAGATCGCCGAGGCCGTGGGGCGCGGAGACCTCATCCGACTTCGCCTCGGTCGCTACGCGCCGGCGCACACAGCGGACGAGCTGGTCGAGGCGGCGCGGTGGGGAGGCCGCCTCGACTGCATCTCGCTCCTGGCCGCTCGGGGTGTGTTCGTCCATACGCGTACCGGAACGCACATCCAGGTGGATCCGCACGCGACGCGTCTGCCGCCCAGACCCGCGTCCGTGCGATGCCACTGGCGTCCGACGGCGGTCCCCCCGGCCTCGCTCGTCGTCGACGTCCGCGAGGCACTCGCCCAGGCCGTGATCTGTCAGCCCCCGCGTCACGCGATCGCCACGATCGACAGCGCATGGCATCTCGGTCTCGTGGACCGACAGGATCTGGACGCGATCTTCGCCCGGCTGCCCGCCGCCTTCGCCGTGCTCCGAGACCTCTCCGACCCGCGAAGCGAATCGGGGACCGAGACGCTCGTGCGGCTGCTGCTTCGAACCCTCGGCCACCGGCCGGAACTCCAGGTACGCATCGACGGAGTGGGGCGAGTCGACCTCCTGGTCGACGGGTGGCTGATCATCGAGTGCGACAGCCGCGAATTCCACGCCGAGTGGGCGGCGCAGGTGCGCGATCGGCGTCGCGATGCGGCCGCGCTGGCGCGCGGCTACGTCACACTCCGCCTCGTCGCGGCCGACGTGCTGTCGCGCCCGGACGTGGTCCGAGCGCAGCTGGAGCAGGTGCTCGGGCACGGTCCTGCTGTGCCGCGCTCCGGAGCATCTCGCCTAGTTCGGCGTGATCGCTCCGATTCCGGCTCGGTTCTGCCCGGTTGATCCGGAGCGCGGGACGCGCAGCACCGGCACACGCAGCACCGACCGCGCAGCGCGGGGACACGCAGCACCGGCACACGCAGCACCGGGACGCGCAACGCAGGGACGCGCAGCACCGACCGCGCAGCGCGCGGACACGCAGCACCGGCACACGCAGCACCGGGACACGCAGCACCGGGACGCGCAGCACCGGGACACGCAGCACCGGCACACGCAGCACCGGCACACGCAGCGCCGACACGCGCAGCACCGGCACACGCAGCACCGACCGCGCAGCGCGGGGACTCACCCCCGGAAGGCCCGCACCGCACGCGCGTCACCCAGTTCGGAACGCGCCATGCCCTGCCCCGGGACGCGGAAGGCGCGCGCCGTCACCGACGCGCGCCCCCAGGATCGACCGCTCAGCGCCTGAAGCCCTCGCTGATGATCTCGATGAGCTCCTCGCGCTCCTCGACCGGCAGGAAGGCGCCGGCCGCGGCGTTCAGCTGGAACGCCTCGAGGTCGTCGAGGTCGTACTCGAAGGCCTGCGCCAACAGTCCGAGCTCCCGCGTCAGCGTGGTCGCGCTCATGAGGCGGTTGTCGACGTTCACGGTCACCGAGAAGTCGAGCTGGTACAGCAGGTCGAACGGGTGCGCATCCAGGGTGTCGCCCCAGGCGGTGACGGCTCCGGACTGCAGGTTCGACGTCGGCGAGAGCTCGAGGGTGATCTCGCGGTCGCGGACCCAGCGCGCGAGGTCGCCGAAGGTGACCTGCACCTCTTCGCCCTCGCGCGACACGACGTCGAGGTCGTTGGCGACGCGCACACCGTGGCCGAGACGCAGGGCCCGGCCGTCGATGAGGGCGGAGCGGATGGATGCCAGACCCGCCCCCTCCCCCGCGTGCACCGTCGTGGGGAAGAACTGCTCGGCCAGGTAGTCGAACGCCGCGCGGTGGCGGCTGGGCAGGAACCCGTCCTCGGCGCCGGCGAGGTCGAATCCGACGACTCCGCGCCCGCGCCAGGCGACGGCCAGTTCGGCGATGTCGCGGGAGTTGTCGGCGTGCCGCATCGCGGTGAGCAGCTGGCCGACGCGGATGTCGTGTCCGCGGGCGTCGGCGGCATCCTCACCCTCTTCGATGCCCTCCTGCACGGCGTCGACGACCTCGTCGAGGCTGAGGCCGCGGGTCAGGTGCTGCTCGGGGGCCCACCGCACCTCGCCGTAGACGACGCCGTCGGCGGCGAGGTCCTCGACGAACTCCTTCGCCACGCGGACGAGCCCCTCGCGCGTCTGCATGACGCCGACGGTGACGTCGAACTTCTCGAGGTAGTCCTCGAGCGAGCCGCCGTCGATGTGGTCCGAGAACCACGCCTCGAGGCCCTTCGCGTCGTCGGCGGGCAGGTCGAGGCCGACCTCGTCCGCGAGCTCGAGCACCGTCGCGGGACGCAGTCCCCCGTCGAGGTGGTCGTGCAGCGACACCTTCGGCAACTCGCGGACCTTGCGTCCCTGGACCCGGAACTCTTCGCTGGCCATGGTGCTCCTCTTTCCGGCAGCCATCACGCGGTGATGCGTTCGCGCACGATGGGGGATGCCGCGGGCGCGGTGTCGCCGATCTCCCAGGCCCCTTCGACGGCGCCGAGGGCGCGGTCGAAACGCGACTCGTCGTCGGCCGAGAGGGTGAACAGCGGCTGGCCGGCGCTGATCGACTGGCCGACCGTGACGTGCAGGTCGATGCCCGCGGCGTGCACGACGGCATCCTCGGCCCGCGCGCGACCCGCGCCCAGGCGCCATGCGCCGATGCCGAACGGCAGGGCGTCCACGCGCGTCACGACGCCCGAGCGGTCGGCGACGACGGTGTGCGTCTCGCGCGGGGTCGGCAGGGCGGCATCCGGGTCTCCGTCCTGGGCGCGGATCATGCGCTTCCAGACGTCCATCGCCCGCCCGTCCGAGAGGGCGGCCTCGATGTCGGCGTCGGGCTGACCGGCGAGGGTCAGCATCTCGCGCGCCAGGGCGACGGTGAGCTCGACCACGTCGGCGGGGCCGCCGCCGGCGAGGACCTCGACCGATTCGCGCACCTCGTTGGCGTTGCCGATGGCCAGGCCCAGCGGGGTGTTCATGTCGGTGAGCAGCGCCGTGGTGTTGACGCCCGAGTCCGTGCCGAGCGCGACCATCGTCTCGGCGAGCTCGCGCGCACGGTCGATGTCCTGCATGAAGGCGCCGGAGCCGAACTTCACGTCGAGCACGAGCGAGTCGGTGCCCTCGGCGATCTTCTTCGACATGATGCTCGAGGCGATCAACGGGATGGCCTCGACCGTTCCCGTGACGTCCCTCAGGGCGTAGAGCTTCTTGTCGGCCGGAGCCAGTCCCGTGCCCGCGGCGCAGATGACGGCGCCGACGTCGCGCAGCTGCGCCATGATCTCGTCGTTCGACAGCGCGGCACGCCAACCCTGGATCGACTCGAGCTTGTCGAGGGTGCCGCCGGTGTGCCCGAGCCCACGGCCCGAGAGCTGCGGCACGGCCACACCGAACACGGCGACCAGGGGGGCCAGAGGGAGGGTGATCTTGTCGCCCACGCCGCCCGTCGAGTGCTTGTCGACGGTGACCTTGCCCAGCGACGAGAAGTCCATGCGCTCGCCCGACGCGATCATGGCGTCGGTGAGGACGCGGATCTGGTCGCGGCCCAGGCCGTTCAGCAGAACCGCCATGGTGAACGCCGACATCTGCGCGTCCATGACATAGCCGCGCGTATAGGCGTCGACCAGCCAGCGGATCTCGCCCTCGGTGATCGGTCGGCCGTCGCGCTGCGCGCGGATGATGTCGACGGCGTCGTACTGCTCGGCGCTCATCGGGCCGCCTCCTCGAGGTCGCGCGGACCGAAGGCGTCGGGCAGCACCTCGTCGATGGTGCGGATGCCGCTGACGGTCTCGAGCAGCATCCCGGGGATCGCGTGCTCGAACAGTAGCTGCCGGCAGCGGCCGCACGGCATGAGCGTGCGGCCCTCTCCGTCGACGCACACGAAGGCGACCAGCTGGCCGCCCCCGCTCATGTGCAGGTCGGACACGAGCCCGCACTCGGCGCACAGCGTGACGCCGTACGAGGCGTTCTCGACGTTGCACCCCGAGACGATGCGCCCGTCGGCGACGAGCGCCGCGGCGCCCACCTTGAAGCGGGAGTAGGGCGCGTAAGCGCGGTGCATGGCATCCGTGGCGGCGACGCGGAGTTCGTCCCAGTCGATGTCGGTCATCGTGAAGTGCAGGGTCCTCTCGTGAAGGGGTAGGGGGTCAGCCCTTGATGTAGGGCTTTCCGGCGGCCGCGGGGCCCCGGATCTGACCCGCGAAGCCGGCCACCGCGATGATGGTCACGACGTACGGCAGCATGAGCATGAACTCGCTGGGGATCGGGGTACGCAGCACGGTCAGCAGGTTCTGCAGGTTGGTCGCGAAACCGAACAGCAGGGCCGCGAGCGTCGCGCGGATCGGGTCCCACCGGCCGAAGATGACCGCGGCGAGGGCGATGAAGCCGAGGCCCGCCGTCATCTCTTTGGTGAACTGCCCCACCGAGACGAGCGTGAAGTACGCGCCGCCGATACCGGCGATGGCGCCGGCGAGCGAGACGTTCCAGAACCGGCTCGAGTTGACCTTGATGCCGACGGTGTCGGCGGCCTGCGGGTGCTCGCCGACGGCGCGCAGGCGCAGGCCCCAGCGGGTGCGGTACAGCCCCCACGCCACGACGGCGACGACGGCGTACATCAGGTAGACGATGAAGGTCTGATTGAACAGCACCGGTCCGATGATCGGGATGTCGCCGAGCAGCGGGATCTCCCACCGGGGGAAGCGCTCGGGGCGGTTCATGATGTCCTCGTTCGGCACGAGCAGGGCGCCGTAGAGGAAGCCGGTCAGACCGGTCACGAGCACGTTGAGCACGACACCGACGATCACCTGGTCGACCAGGTACTTGATCGAGAACGCCGCGAGCACGAAGGCGACGAGCACGCCGCCCACCATCGCCGCGATGAGCCCCAGGAAGGGGTTGCGGGTGAGGGATGCCACGAGCGCGGCGCTGAACGCCCCGAACAGGAACTGCCCCTCGATGGCGACGTTGACGACACCGACGCGTTCGCCGATCACGCCGCCGAGCGCGCCGAAGATCAGCGGGACCGACAGCGACAGCGCACCGAACAGCAGACCCGTGACCGGCACGAGGCCGTCGGCCGCGGCCCAGACGAGGAACGCGAACACCGCCAGCGCGCCGAAGGCGATCGGCAGCCACAGCGGGGTGCGGCGGTAGCTCACCGCGTCCCAGACCGACCAGGCGGTCAGCAGCACGAGCACGACGAGCACGCCCCAGCTGGTCGCGGCGGTGGGGACGCCCACGCTGCCGAGGTCGATGTTCGAGGCCGGGTCGCCGAGGCGGAAGGTGCTCTGGCCGTCGCGCGGCACGAGGGCGAACAGCAGGGCGAGCAGCACGGTCACGACCGCGAGGCTCACCGCCAGCTTGATGTGGCGCACGCGCACCGTGGTCAGCTGGATCGCGTCATCCGCGAGATGCGTCGCGGTCATGCCGCCACCGCCTTCTTGGCCGCCTTGGCCCGGTCCTTGGCCGCGCGCTCGGCCTCGCTCTTGGGGAGGAAGAAGATCGTGCGCACCAGCGGCGGGGCCGCGATGAACAGCACGATGAGGGCCTGCACGACGAGCACGATGTCGACGGGGATGCCCTGCGACGCCTGCATCGTGAACGAGCCCGACTTCAGGGCGCCGAACAGGATGCCGGCGGCGAACACGCCCCACGGACGGCTGCGTCCGAGCAGCGCCACGGTGATGGCGTCGAAGCCGATGCCCGCGTCGATGAGTCCGTCGAAGCCGGTGGTGACCGACCCCTGGATCTGGTTCATGCCGGCCAGACCCGCCAGCCCACCCGCGAAGAGCATCGCGTAGACGTACATGCGCGGGACCGAGATGCCCGCCGCGCGCGCCGCGTGGGGGTTCTCGCCCACCGCGCGGAGGCGGAAGCCGAGGCTCGAGCGCTCCATGAGCCACCACACGAAGACGGTGGCCGCCACGACGAAGACGAAGCCCAGGTCGAGCAGCGGGAACTGGGGACCGAACAGCTCGGGGAACTGCGCGTTCGCGGGAGTGGCCGACGAGATCGGCTGGTCACCGGCGGGACGCTGCAGCAGACCCGGGGTGCGCACCATCCACGTCACCAGGTAGTAGGCGACGTAGTTGAGCATGATCGTCAGGATGACCTCGTGCGCGCCGGTGCGCGCCTTCAGCAGACCGACGATCCCGCCCCAGAGGGCACCGCCGGCGATGCCGACGATGAGGGTCAGCGGCAGCTGGATGATCATCGGCAGGTCGAGGTTGAACGTGATCAGGCCGGCGAAGGCGCAGGCGACGAGGATCTGGCCGCGTCCACCGATGTTGAACAGGCCCACCCGGAACGCCAGCGCCACACCGAGGCCGGCCGCGATGAGCGGAGCCGCGAAGCCCAGGGTGTTGGTGAGAGGCCGGATCTGCGCCCCGAAGTCCGACACGCGGGAGTTGAAGATCGCCCCGCGGAAGAGGGCCTCGTATCCGCCGTAGACGGAGTTCCACACGGCGGCCAGCATGTCGCCGGGACGCGCGAAGAAGTACCCCGCCGTCACGCGCACCTGGTCGTTCGTGGCGGCCATGAGGATGCCGCCGACGATCATCGCCGCCACGACCGCCAGCACCGTGGTGATCCACGACGAGCGCAGCAGCTCCGTGAGGAACTGGTTGGTGCGCGGGGGTGCAGGCGTCTCGGCCGGGGCGTGGCCGGTCAGCGGCCCCGACGCGCCGGGCAGCTGCTCGGGCGGCAGGCCGGAATCCCCGGTCGCGCCCGTGCTCGGGATGTGGCCGCTCACGCTGTCTCCTCCGCGGGCTGCTCGCCCGCCATCATGAGCCCGAGCACCTCGCGCGGGGTGTCCCCCGGCACGATGCCCACGATGCCGCCGCGGTACATGACCGCGATGCGGTCGCCGAGGGCGGCGATCTCGTCGAGCTCGGTCGACACGACGATGACGGGCACTCCCGCATCGCGCGCGGCGACGATCTGCTTGTGGATGAATTCGATCGAGCCGACGTCGACGCCACGGGTGGGCTGGGCGGCGACGAACAGCTTCAGCGGGCGGCTCATCTCGCGGGCGATGACGACCTTCTGCTGATTACCGCCCGAGAGGGTGCCGACGGGGGTGGATGCCGACTGCGTACGGATGTCGTACTCGGTGATGCGCTCGCGCGCGAAGGCGCCCAGCGCGGCCCGCTTGATGGTGCCGCCCGACACGAAGGCGGAGTCCGACGACCGGTCGAGGATGAGGTTCTCGGCGACCGAGAAGGCTCCGACCAGTCCGTCTTCTTTGCGGTCCTCGGGCACGAAGCCCACGCCCGCGTCGAGGATGGTGCGCACGCTCTTGCCGACCAGGTCGGTGCCGTCGAGGTCGACGGTGCCGGTGACGCCGTCGGCCAGGCCGACGATGGCCTCGACGAGCTCGGTCTGCCCGTTGCCCTGGACGCCCGCGATCGCGACGATCTCGCCCGGGCGCACGTCGAGGTCGACGTCGTCGACGACCACCGCTCCCTCGGGGGTGACCACGCGCAGGTTGCGGATGGACAGACCACCGGATGCCGCCGCCTTCGGCGCATCCTTGACGACGGTGAGCTCGACGGCGCGGCCGACCATGAGCGAGGCGAGTTCGCCGTTGCTCGCGGTGGGCTCGGCCTGGCCGACGATCTTGCCCAGGCGCACGACCGTGATGCGGTCGGCGACCTCGCGCACCTCGCGCAGCTTGTGCGTGATGAAGACGATCGACGTGCCCTCGTCGCGCAGCTGGCGCATGATGCCCATGAGCTCGTCGGTCTCTTGCGGGGTGAGGACCGCCGTGGGCTCGTCGAAGACGAGGACCTTGGCGTCGCGCGAGAGCGCCTTGATGATCTCGACGCGCTGCTGCACGCCCACCGGCAGGTCGCCGACGAGGGCGTCGGGGTCGACCTCGAACCCGAAGCGCTGCGCGACGTCGCGCACGTGCTTCCGGGCGGCGTTCAGGTCGAGCGCGCCCAGGGCCTTGGTGTTCTCGTGGCCGAGCATGACGTTCTCGGCGACGGTGAAGACGGGGATGAGCATGAAGTGCTGGTGCACCATGCCGATTCCCGCGGCCATGGCGTCGCCGGGGCCGCGGAAGCGCTGGACGGCGTCGTCCAGCAGGATCTCTCCCTCATCGGCCTGGTACAGGCCGTAGAGGACGTTCATGAGTGTGGATTTACCGGCACCGTTCTCTCCGAGGAGAGCGTGGATCTCGCCAGGCTGGACGACCAGATCGATGTGATCGTTCGCAACCAGGGACCCGAACCGCTTGGTGATGCCGCGGAGCTCGAGCTTCATGCTGTGCACCCTATTCGAAGACTTTTAGAAGACGGACGGAAACCGCGGCCGCTCGGACGGATCCGAGCGACCGCGGTTTCGAGGGGATGCCTTACGGCGAGCTGGGCGAGGTGACCTCGAGCGAGCCCGAGACGATCTGCTCGCGCAGGGCCGAGAGCTCGTCGGTCAGACCGGCCGGCAGGGTGAACTTCGAGTTGAAGTCGGCCAGGCCGACGCCGTCGTTCTCGAGCGTGCCCACGTAGGGGGTCACGTCGAACTCGCCCTTGGCGGCCTGGGTCACCGCGTCGTACACGGCGGTGTCGATGCGCTTGAGGATCGAGGTGAGCACCAGGTCGGACACGTTGGGGTCGGCCTTGGCGAGGTCGGAGTCGACACCGAGCATGACGCTCTTCGAACCGCTGTCGCGGATCGCGTCGGCGGCGCTGCTGTAGATCGGGCCACCGACGGGCAGGAGCACGTCGACGCCCTGGTCGAGCAGACCCTGAGCGGCCTGCTTGGCGGCGTCGTTGGCGGCGAAGCCACCGGTGAACGAGCCGTTCTGCGCGGCGACGTCCCAGCCGAAGGTCTGGACGTTGCCGCCCTTGTCCTCGTCGTACTTCTTGACGCCGTCGACGAAGCCGTCCATGAAGATGGTGACCGGCGGGATCGGGATGCCACCGACGGTGCCGACCTTGTTGACGCCGTTCTCGGCGGAGTAGGCGGCGGCGGCGTAGCCACCGAGGTAGGCGGCCTGGACCGTGTCGAACAGCAGCGGCTTGATGTTCGGGGCGTCGGTCTCACCGTTGTTGTCGGTGTCGGCGCGGTCGTCGATGATGGCGTACTGCAGGTTCGGGTTGGCCGTCGCCGAGGCCACGGTGTCGGCGCTCAGCTTGAAGCCGACGGCGACGATGAACGTGCAGCCCTCGGCCACCAGGTTCTCGAGGTTGGGTGCGTAGTCGTTCGCCGAGCTGGACTCGACGTCGATCGACTTGACGCCGAGCTCGGCGGCGGCCTTGTCGATGCCCTCCTTGGCGGACTGGTTGAACGAGCGGTCGTTCCAGCCACCGTCATCCGAGATGATGCAGGGGGTGAAGCCGTCGACGACGCTTCCTCCGGCCGCGCCGGACGCGCCGTTGCTCTCGGGTGCGGCGCCGCAACCGGCGAGCAGCGCAGCGGCGCCGATCATGGCGAGGCCGCTGACGACGGCCTTCTTCGTGGTCTTCACGAATGGTCCTCCAAAACGGATTCCCCCGACGGGTTCGGGGGACGATGCCGTCAC
>NZ_QAJB01000430.1:3412-8343 GCF_003061325.1 Microbacterium sp. HMWF026 | reverse complement strand
GAGAGGCCCCGTGCACGCCAATGGTTACAAAGACGCAATCTCGCGTGACGCGCCCGCCACACACGCGGGCCGAACCGGAACTGGATGCCACGGAGTGTGGCATCCGGTGTCAGAGGACGTCGCCGCGGCCGGTGAGCTTGAGCGCGTCGACGACGCCCTTGACGCGCTGGGCGTTCTCGCTCGTCGTGACGAGCAGCGCGTCCGGGGTGTCGACCACGACGATGTCGCGCACGCCGATGAGGCTGATGACGCGCTTGGTCTGCGAGACGACGATGCCGCTCGAGGCGTCCGACAGCACGCGCGCGTCCTCGCCGAGGATCGCGAGCTCGTTGCGCCCGCCCGAGGAGTTGAGCTTGGACAGGCTGGCGAAGTCGCCGACGTCGTCCCAGTCGAAGTGCCCGGGGATCACCGCGAGTCGGCCCTTCTCGGCGGCCGGCTCGGCGACCGAGTAGTCGATCGCGATCTTCTTCAGCTCCGGCCAGATGCGGTCGACGGCGGGGCCGCGGCGGTCGCGGTCGTCCCACGCCGCGGCGAGCTCGAGGAGCCCGGCGTGCAGCTCGGGCTCGTTCACGGCGAGCTCGGCCAGCAGCACGTCGGCACGGGTGATGAACATGCCCGCGTTCCACAGGTACGACCGGTCCGCGAAGTACTGCTTCGCGGTCTCGAGGTCGGGCTTCTCGACGAAGCGCTCGACCATGTACGCCTCGGGGGCGCCGTCGACGATCAGCTCGTCGGCCTGCTTGATGTACCCGAAGCCGACCGAGGCCTCGGCGGGCTGGATGCCGATGGTGCAGATGTACCCGGCACGGGCGACGGCGACGGCCTGGCGCACGGCGAAGTCGAACTGGCGGGTCTGACGGATGACGTGGTCGGCGGCGAACGAGCCGGTGATCACATCGGGCTCGCGACGCACCAGGATGGCGGCGGCGAGGCCGATGGCGGCCGAGGAGTCGCGCGGTTCGGACTCGAGGAAGACGTTGTGGTCGGGGACGCCCGGCAGCTCGCGCTCGACCGCGGCGCGGTGCGCGCGCCCGGTGACGACCGCGATGCGGTCCTCTCCCGACAGCGGCGCGAGGCGGTCCCACGTGTCGCGCAGCAGCGTCTGCCCCGACCCGGTCAGGTCGTGCAGGAACTTGGGCGCGTCGGCGCGCGAGAGCGGCCAGAGGCGGCTCCCGATGCCCCCGGCGGGGATCACGGCGTAGAAGTCGTCGATAGCGAGGTCGGCCATGGCACCGACCCTACTGCCCGCGCCACTCCTGCCCCGATCGGCCGTCCTCGCGCGACGGGCGCGGCATCCCGGAAAATATCTCGATATCGAGAGAGTCTTAGGACGGCCTAATCCCCGCGGTTCATAGGCCGGACGTAGTATTCAGGAGCGCCCGTGTGACGCTCGGGGCCTGTGCGGGCCCCCACACCGTGTTCGATCAGGGAGGACGACCGTGTCAGCACCAGCACGTGCCACGCCGTCGGTGAAGGAAACGACGTCGAAGAGGCCGCGCGGCACTCTCTACCGCGGTCGCGAGGGGATGTGGTCCTGGGTCCTGCACCGCATCACCGGTGTGGCGATCTTCTTCTTCCTGCTCGTGCACATCCTCGACACGGCACTCATCCGCGTCTCGCCCGAGGCGTACGACGCCGTCATCGGCACGTACAAGAACCCGGTCATGGGTCTCGGCGAGGTCGCTCTGGTCGGCGCGATCGCCTACCACGCCTTCAACGGCCTGCGCATCATCCTGGTCGACTTCTGGCCCTGGGCCACCCGCCACCAGCGTCAGCTGTGGTGGGGCGTGCTCGGCCTCTGGGTCGTCACCATGGCGGGCTTCACCCCGCGCCACCTGATCAACGTCTTCAGCGCCGTCACCGGGAGCCACTGATGTCCGTCGCCCAAGAAGCCGCCACGATCCCCGCTCCGCGCACGCCCAGCGTCCGCAAGAAGGGCTCCAACCTCGAGAAGTGGGGCTGGATCTACATGCGCGCCTCCGGCGTGCTGCTGATCGTCCTGATCTTCGGCCACCTGTTCGTCAACCTGATGACGGGCGACGGCATCCACCAGATCGACTTCGCGTTCGTCGCGGGCAAGCTCGCCTCGCCGTTCTGGCAGTGGTGGGACGTGCTCATGCTGTGGCTCGCGCTGATCCACGGCGCGAACGGCATGCGCACGATCGTCAACGACTACGTCACGAACGCCAAGATCCGCACGATCCTCGTCGGGTCGCTGTGGGTGTCGGCCGGGTTCCTGATCCTGCTCGGCACGCTCGTCGTCTTCACGTTCGACCCCTGCCTCGGCGTGACCGAGAGCAGCTCCCTGTGGGACGTGTGCCAGGCGGCGTGAGCCGGCGGCATCCCTTCTTTCCCCTGACAGCAGAGGTATTGCACACGTGAGCACTCAGACCAGCTCGGACTCGATCGTCAAGGACGGCGTCCACTACCACCAGTTCGACGTCGTCATCGTCGGCGCCGGCGGTGCCGGCATGCGCGCCGCCATCGAGGCGGGGCCCGGCGCCAAGACGGCCGTCATCTCGAAGCTGTACCCCACCCGCTCGCACACGGGTGCGGCGCAGGGCGGTATGGCCGCGGCCCTCGCCAACGTCGAAGAGGACTCCTGGGAGTGGCACACCTTCGACACCATCAAGGGCGGCGACTACCTCGTCGACCAGGATGCCGCCGAGATCCTCGCCAAAGAGGCCATCGACGCCGTCATCGACCTCGAGAACATGGGTCTGCCCTTCAACCGCACGCCCGAGGGCAAGATCGACCAGCGTCGCTTCGGCGGCCACACGGCCGACCACGGCAAGACGCCCGTGCGACGCGCGTGCTACGCCGCCGACCGCACCGGCCACATGATCCTGCAGACGCTGTTCCAGAACTGCGTCAAGCTCGGCATCAACTTCTTCAACGAGTTCTACGTGCTCGACCTGATCACGGTGAAGGACGCCGCGGGCAAGACCCAGGTCGCCGGCGTCGTCGCCTACGACCTCGCCACGGGAGAGCTGCACGTCTTCCAGTCCAAGGCCGTCGTTTTCGCGACCGGCGGCTTCGGCAAGATCTTCAAGACCACCTCGAACGCGCACACCCTCACCGGCGACGGCGTCGGGATCGTCTGGCGCAAGGGCCTGCCGCTCGAGGACATGGAGTTCTTCCAGTTCCACCCGACCGGCCTGGCCGGCCTCGGCATCCTGCTCACCGAGGGCGCCCGCGGTGAGGGCGCGATCCTGCGCAACGCGAGCGGCGAGCGGTTCATGGAGCGCTACGCCCCCACCATCAAGGACCTCGCCCCGCGTGACATCGTCGCGCGCTGCATGGTCCAAGAGGTGGCCGAGGGCCGCGGCGCGGGCCCCCACCGCGACTACGTGCTGCTGGACTGCACGCACCTGGGCGCCGAGGTGCTCGAGACCAAGCTCCCCGACATCACCGAGTTCGCCCGCACGTACCTGGGCGTCGACCCGGTCGTCGAGCCCGTCCCGGTCATGCCGACCGCGCACTACGCGATGGGCGGCATCCCCACCAACATCAAGGCCGAGGTGCTCGCCGACAACGACACCGTCGTCCCGGGCCTGTACGCCGCCGGCGAGTGCGCGTGCGTCTCGGTGCACGGCTCGAACCGGCTGGGCACCAACTCGCTGCTGGACATCAACGTCTTCGGCAAGCGCGCCGGCCGCAACGCGGTCGAGTACGTCAAGACCGCCGAGTTCGTCCCCCTGCCCGACGACCCCGCCGCCGAGGTGCGCGGTCTCATCGAGAGCCTGCGCAACAACACCGGCACCGAGCGCATCGCGGTGCTGCGCAAGACCCTGCAGGACGAGATGGACAAGGGCGCGCAGGTCTTCCGCACGCACGAGTCGCTGTCGAAGGTCCTGGACGTCATCGCCGACCTGCGCGAGCGCTACAAGAACATCCACGTCGACGACAAGGGCAAGCGTTTCAACACCGACCTGCTCGAGGCCGTCGAGCTCGGCTTCCTGCTCGACCTCGCCGAGGTCGTCGTCTACTCGGCGCAGAACCGCGAAGAGAGCCGTGGCGGTCACATGCGCGACGACTTCCCCACGCGCGACGACGAGAAGTACATGCAGCACACCATGGCGTACCTGTCGGGCGACCCGCACTCGTCGCACCCCGCCGACCACATCGAACTCGGTTGGAAACCCGTCGTGTTCACCAAGAACGAGGCCGGGGAGCTGCGCTACCCGCCGCTGGAGAGGAAGTACTGAGATGGCATCCACCGTCATCGAGCAGGTCGACACCTCGGAAGAGGTCGAGCAGACTCCTGAGGACACCGGCATCCAGTCGTTCCTCGTCACCTTCAACATCCGCCGCTTCGATCCCGAGGTCGACGACGAGCCCCGATGGGTCGACTACGACGTGGAGCTGTACTCCACCGACCGCGTGCTCGACGCCCTGCACAAGATCAAGTGGGAGGTCGACGGTTCGCTGTCGTTCCGCCGCTCGTGCGCGCACGGCATCTGCGGGTCCGACGCGATGCGCATCAACGGCCGCAACCGCCTGGCCTGCAAGACGCTGATCAAGGATCTCGACATCTCGCAGCCGATCTACGTCGAGGCGATCAAGGGCCTGCCGCTCGAGAAGGACCTCATCGTCGACATGGAGCCGTTCTTCGCCTCCTACCGCGAGGTCCAGCCGTTCCTCATCTCGAACTCCAAGCCCGAGGCGGGCAAGGAGCGCGTGCAGTCGATCGTCGACCGCGAGGTCTTCGACGACACCACCAAGTGCATCCTGTGCGCCGCGTGCACCTCGTCGTGCCCCGTTTTCTGGACCGACGGGCAGTACTTCGGTCCCGCCGCGATCGTGAACGCGCACCGCTTCATCTTCGACTCGCGCGACGACGCCGGCGACGTGCGTCTGGACATCCTCAACGACAAAGAGGGCGTGTGGCGCTGCCGCACCACCTTCAACTGCACCGAGGCGTGCCCCCG
>NZ_QAJB01000430.1:0-3402 GCF_003061325.1 Microbacterium sp. HMWF026 | reverse complement strand
GCGCTGCGGCGCCCCCGCCGTTCGGCGTTCCCGGCCTTCTCCCCCGCGACGTCAGGATCCGGCGATTCACGCAACGAAGAACGGGGACGGATGCCGGGGGCCGGCGGCATCCATTCATTAGGCTTTCCGAGTGACCGACGCGACCTCCGATCCGCGACCGCTGCCCGCGGTGCGCGACGACGAGACGTCGCTGCGCGATCGACTCAGCGAGGCGCAGTCCGCCGTGCGCGGCCGACTGGACCAGCCGATCGCTCGTGCGGCGCGGATCGCGCAGTGGTTCCCGATCCGCGTGTGGCGGCACTTTCTGCAGCACAACGGTTTCCTGCTCGCCGCGGGGATGAGCTACCAGGGCCTGTTCGCCGTCTTCTCGGCGCTGTACCTCGCGTTCGCGGGGGTCGGCATCTGGCTGGGCGGCAGCCGAGCGGCGGTCGACGGGCTCATCCGCATCGTCAACGGCTACATCCCCGGGCTCATCAGCGCCCACGGCCTGGTCAAACCCGAACAGGTGGAAGCCGCCACGCAAGAGAGCGGGCGACTGCTCACCATCACCGGTGGCGTCGCCGCCGTCGTGGTCATCTGGACCGCCATCGGTTTCGTCACCTTCACGCGACGCGCGGTGCGCGACACGTTCGGCCTGCCGTTCGACATGCGCAACTACGTGATGCTCAAAGCGCGCGACTTCCTCGCGTCGATCCTCTTCGGCATCGCGCTGCTGATCGGCGCCCTGCTCGGATCGATCACCACGGGCGCGGTCGACCTGGTCTTCGGTCTCATCGGCTGGGACAAAGAGACGCTGGGGTGGTCGGTGGGCGCGCGCCTCATCTCGATCATCGTGGCGTTCGGGGTCAACACGGTCGCGCTGGCGTCGCTCTTCCGCTTCCTCACCGGCACCACCCTCACCTGGCGACGGGCCTGGCCGGGCGCGGTGGTCGGAGCGATCGGCATGGTGGTGCTGCAGATCGGTGCGGGCTTCCTGTTCGTGTACACCCCGTCCAATCCGCTGCTGTCGACGTTCACGGTGCTGATCGGCTTCCTGCTGTGGTTCCGCTTCATCGGGATCGTCATCCTGGTGTCGGCGGCGTGGATCGCCGTGGCCGCGGGTGATCGCGACGTCCCCCTGCGCTCCCCCGAGGACCGTCGCGCGATGGAGCAGGCGGCGCTGGTCATCGCGGCGCAGGTCGGGGTGCGCGAGGCCGAGAAGCAACTCGCGCTCTCGCGCTGGCCGTGGCGCTGGCGCGCGCGCCGACGCCTGGCGGCCGCCGAGAAGACCCTGGCCCGCGCCGAGGCCGACGTGCCCGCGCCGCGTCGGATGTCGCTCATCCCCGACTGAGCCGGGCCCCGACAAGGTCGGACCCGGTGTCGGAGGTCGCGGCTAGGCTCGTGGGGTGGCTCGCTCCGTACGCATCGTCTCGATCAACGTCAACGGCATCCGTGCCGCCGTCCGCAAGGGCATGACCGAGTGGCTCGATGCCGCGGGAGCCGACATCGTGGCCCTGCAAGAGGTCCGCGCCACCGCAGAGCAGCTCGCCGATGCCCTGCCCGGCTGGCAGATCGTCAACGACGAGGCCCTGCAGAAGGGGCGCGCGGGCGTCGCGATCATCAGCCGCCTGCCCGGCGTCGAGACGCGCACGCACCTGGGTCCCGAGCCCCTCGACGCCTCGGGCCGGTGGATCGAGACCGACTTCGACATCGACGGCGAGACCCTCACCGTCGTCAGCGCCTACGTGCACAGCGGCGAGGTCGACACCCCCAAGCAGGATGCGAAGTGGCTCTTCCTGGATGCCATGGAGCGTCGGCTGTCCACGTTGAGCGCCGAGCGCGAACTGGCCTTGGTCGTCGGAGACCTCAACGTCGGCCACCGCGAGCTCGACATCAAGAACTGGCGCGGCAACCGCAAGAACGCCGGGTTCCTGCCCCGCGAGCGCGCCTACTTCGACCGCTTCTTCGGCCCCGCGGGCGAGCAGGTCGAGGGCGTCGACGGCTCGACCGGCACGGGTCTCGGCTGGGTCGACGTCGGCCGCCGCGCCATGGGCGAGGTCGACGGCCCGTATACGTTCTGGTCCATGCGCGGCAAGGCGTTCGACACCGACAGCGGGTGGCGCATCGATTACCACGTCGCCACCCCGGCCCTAGCCGAGCGCGTCACCTCGTATGCCGTCGAGCGGGCGCCGTCCTACGACACCCGCTGGAGCGATCACGCCCCGGTCATCGTCGACTACACGCTCGGCACCTGACCCGGCGGCGGTCCGGGTGGCGCGCGCCGCCTAGGATCGAACGGTGACCACCGAGCGCCTCTACTCCGGAATGCAGCCCTCCGCCGACAGCCTCCAGATCGGCAACTACATCGGGGCCCTGCTGCAGTGGCGCGACCTGCAGGACGAGTACGACGCCTTCTTCTCGGTCGTCGACCTGCACGCCCTCACCCAGCCCGGCGATCCCGCCGAGCGTCGCGAGAAGACCCGCCGCACCGCCGCCCAGTACATCGCCGCCGGCATCGAGCCGTCGCGCTCGACGCTGTACGTGCAGTCGCACGTGCCCGCGCACGCCGAGCTGCAGTGGGTGCTGTCGACCCTGACCGGTTTCGGCGAGGCCGGTCGCATGACCCAGTTCAAGGACAAGTCGGCGCGGTACGGCACGGATGCCACCAACGTCGGTCTCTTCACCTACCCGGTGCTGATGGCCGCCGACATCCTGCTGTACCAGACCGACGTCGTGCCCGTCGGCGACGACCAGAAGCAGCACATCGAGCTGACGCGCGACCTCGCCGAGCGCTTCAACCAGCGGTACGGTCAGACCTTCACGGTGCCCAAGCCCGTCATCCAGCGCGAGACGGCCCGCATCTACGACCTGCAGAACCCGACCGCGAAGATGTCGAAGTCGGCCGAGTCCGACGCGGGCGTGCTGTGGCTGCTCGACGACCCCAAGGTCAGCGCGAAGAAGATCATGCGGGCCGTCACCGACTCCGAGGGCGCGGTGCGTTTCGACCGCGACGAGAAGCCCGGCGTCTCGAACCTGCTCGTCATCTACTCGGCCCTCACCGGCCGCGAGATCACGGCCATCGAGGACGAATACGCCGGCCGCGGCTACGGCGACTTCAAGAAGGGCCTCGCCGAGGTCGTCGTGAACGAGTTCGAGCCGGTGCGCGCGCGGGCCCTCGAGCTGCTCGACGACCCCGCCGAGCTGGACCGGGTGCTGGCCGTCAACGCCGGGCGGGCGGCATCCGTCGCCGAGAAGACCCTCTCGGACGTCTACGACCGCATCGGACTGCTGCGCCGCGGCTGATCCGCCCGCCTGACGGCGGGTTCGCCCGCGCCGGGGCAGAGCCGGGCGCGCACGAAACTCGGAGAAGCGCACGGAACTCGGAGAACTCAGCCCGGAACGTCCGAGATCGGCGCGCTGCTC
>NZ_QAJB01000429.1:0-2626 GCF_003061325.1 Microbacterium sp. HMWF026 | reverse complement strand
CTCCTCGATCTTCTCGAGCAGGCGGCGCTGCTCGAGGTTGCGGCGCAGGAAGGCGGTCAGACGCTTGTCCAGCACCGAGGGGTCCCACTCGCCCTCGACCAGCGCGTGCCGCACGAACATCTCGCGCGCGAGCGGACGGTCGAAGCGCGAGAGCTGCACCCGGCGACGGCCGACGAGCTCGACCCCGAACAGGGTGACCTTCTCGTAGGCGGCAGCGGAGCCGGCATCCTTCGACCAGTGCGGCTCGCTCAGCGAGCGCTTGATCAGATCGGGGGCGAGGTCCTCGGCCCACGCCGGATCGACGGCGGCGACCGTGCGGGCGAACAGGCGCGAGGTCTCGACCAGCTCGGCGGCCATGACCGCCGAGGGACGCTTCTTCTTCAGCCCCGAGCCGGGGAAGATCGCGAACCGCGCCCCGCGCGCGCCGATGTACTCGCCCTTGACGGGACGGGTGTCGCCGGGGGCTTTGCGGTCTTTGGTCTGCGCCAGCGTGCGGGGATCGAGGATGCCGAGGTGCGACAGCAGGCCGGACAGGATCGCCCGGTGAATGGCATCACCGGCGGCGTGTCCCTCGGGGGTGGCGTCGGACGACCCTCGTCCCCCTTTTGTCGGTGCATGTCCCGATTTGTGCGGCCGGGAGAGCTCCGCACCCGCCATATGTGGGACACGGTTGTTCGCGCCGCGCCCGCCCGCGCCGTCGCCGCGCCCGCCACCCTCGCCGCGCTCCGCGCCGAGCGACCGCAGCTGCCGGTGGACGTCCATCCACTCGCGCACCCGCACGTAGTTGAGGTGCTCGCTGCGGCAGAGGCGACGGAACGCGCTGGAGCCGAGTTCCGCTTGCTTGTCCTGCAGATAGTCCCAGAGGTTGAGCAGCGACAGGAAGTCGCTGGTCGGGTCTGTGAAACGCGCGTGGAACCGGTCGGCCTCCTCGCGGCGCTCCTCGGGGCGCTCGCGCACGTCCTGGATCGACATGCCCGACACGATCGCGAGCACCTCGGCGGACACATCGTTGCGGCGGGCCTCGATGAGCATGCGGGCGAAGCGCGGGTCGATCGGCAGCCGTGCGATCTCGCGACCGATCTCGGTGAGGCGGGGCCCGGCCTCGTCGCGGCGCCCGCGGGACCGGTCGCCGCGCCCGTCTCGCTGGCGGGACGGGTCGCCGTCGTCGCGCACGTCGCGGTCGCGGGAAGCGTCGGCGCCGCGCGCGCCGGGCGCGGGCAGCTTCACCGCGCCGAGCTCCACGAGAAGGTCGAAGGCGGCTTTCACCCCGCGCGAGTCAGGGGGCGTGAGGAACGGGAAGGCCTGGATGTCGCCGAAGCCCAGCGACAGCATCTGCAGGATGACGGATGCCAGCGACGTGCGCAGGATCTCGGGCTCGGTGTACTCGGGGCGACGGGTGAAGTCGTCCTCGGAGTACAGGCGGATCGCGACGCCGGGCGAGGTGCGACCCGCGCGACCGGAGCGCTGCTGCGCCGACGCCTGCGAGACCGGCTCGATGGGCAGCCGCTGGATCTTGGAGCGGTTGCTGTAGCGCGAGATGCGCGCCGTGCCGGTGTCGACGACGTAGCGGATACCGGGGACGGTGAGGCTCGTCTCGGCGACGTTCGTGGCCAGGATGACGCGGCGGCGCACGCCCGCGACCGTCGACCGCTCGAAGACCCGGTGCTGCTCGGCGGCCGACAGGCGCCCGTAGAGGGGGAGCACCTCGGTCGGCGCGGCGTCCTTCTGGTACGCCCCGCGGATCGCGTCGGCGGCATCGCGGATCTCGGCCTCGCCCGGGAAGAAGACGAGCACGTCGCCCGCGGGCTCCCGGTCGAGCTCCCGCAGGGCCGCGACGACCGCGCCGACCTCGTCGGCGTCGTCGCCGTCGCGTCTGCCCTGTGCCGCGCTCCGGTGTTTCTTCGGCTGGGGCGCCGGGTCGTCGGCATCCGGGCCCTCGTCGTCGGAATCCTCCGGAGCGCGGTCCGCCCCGTCAAGCGGACGGTAGCGGATCTCGACCGGGTACGTCCGGCCCGACACCTCGATCACCGGTGCCGGTGTCGGCTCGCCGCCGGGCTCGGTCGGGGCGGCGGCGAAGTGTCGCGCGAAGCTCTCGGGATCGATCGTGGCCGAGGTGACGATGACCTTGAGGTCGGGGCGCTTGGGCAGGATGCGCCGCAGGTACCCCAGCAGGAAGTCGATGTTGAGCGAGCGCTCGTGCGCCTCGTCGACGATGATCGTGTCGTAGCGGCGGAGCAGCCGGTCGCGGTGGATCTCATTGAGCAGGATGCCGTCGGTCACCAGCGCGACCCGGGTGTCGGCCGAGACCTTGTCGGTGAAGCGCACCTTGTACCCGACGGTCGAGCCGAGGGGCACCCGCATCTCGTCGGCGATGCGCTCGGCGATCGTGCGGGCGGCGATGCGACGGGGCTGCGTGTGCGCGATCGACGTGCGTCCGAGCTCGAGGCAGATCTTGGGCAGCTGCGTCGTCTTTCCCGAGCCGGTCGCACCGGCGACGATCACGACCTGGTGGTCGCGGATGGCGCGCGCGATCTCGTCCCGGGCCGCGCTGACGGGCAGCTCGGGCGGGTAGACGATGACGGGTTCGACGGACACAGCCTTCCAGCCTATCGCGGCGGTGCGGCCC
>NZ_QAJB01000428.1:1508-3187 GCF_003061325.1 Microbacterium sp. HMWF026 | reverse complement strand
CCTCGGCCGCGCCCTCGCAGGCCGACCGCGGCGACATCGACGCGCAGGGCGGCGCCGGCGGCACCGTCGGCACGCGCGTCGGCACGGGCTGGGTCGTCCCGGTCGTGGCGCTGCTCGTCCTGCTGGTCGCGGCTGCCGCGCCGGGCGCGATCCGGCTGGTGCTTCGTCGCCGGCGCCTCGCCGACGCGCGGGCGGGCGATCCCGTGGCCGCGTGGACGGCCGTGCGAGAGGACGCGGTGGACCTCGGCATCCCCGCCCCCGGTGCCGGGTCCCCGCGCGCGTTCGCCGCACGACTGGTCGAGGAGCACGGGGCCGAGGCCGACGACGTCGACCTGCTGCGCGAGGCACTGGAGCGCGCGAGCTACGCCGGCGACGCCGCGGATCCCGCGCGCGGTCCGGCGCTGGCCGCGGCCGTCGAGCGGGTGCGCGCCTCGCTGGCGGCGCGGGTCGGTACCGGCCGCCGCGCTCGCGCGCGGCTGCTGCCTCGCGCCCTGGTCGTCCGCCCCGGCGCCGTCACGACCGCCCCCGATCGCGAAACGGTGGGGTGAACGCCGAAGAGCGCCACCCTTTCAGGTGACGCTCTTCGTCTGGCGGAAGTGACAGGATTTGAACCTGCGAGGCGAGTTACCCCGCCTACATGGATTCCAGCCATGCTCCTTAGGCCGCTCGGACACACTTCCAAGGGTCGATCTTACACGGCCCCCGCGCTCGTCCGAATCGCGGTCGACGGGCGGACCGTCAGAGGACGCTCTTGGGCAGGCGGTGCAGCGTCACCGCCCCGACGGCGCGGAACGGGTGCAGGGGGTCGGGCTGCTCGGAACCGGTGGGACCGCCCAGTTCGCTGTGCACGAGCGCACTCATGACGGCGTAGGCGTCCATCCGGTCCCACCCGCGTTCGTCCACGAGGTGGTCGAACACGTCCTCGTAGCCGCGGCGGATGCTCTCCTGCACCGGGTCGCCCAGACCGACGAAGACCCACTCGTCGGCCGTCTCGATCCGAGGCGCCCGCAGCCCGGCATCCGGGATCAGCTCGATCGAGACGACCGCGACGCCCGCCGCCTCGATCGCGACGAACGACGACTCACCGCGCGCCATGACGGCGTGGATGTCGCCGATCGACAGCAGGGCGCCCTCGACCTCGACCGGCAGGTAGACGGTGGCGCCGGGGGCGACGTCGGTGACGTCCATGTTGCCGCCGAGGGCCGTCGTCGGCATGACCGTCGAGTTGCGTCCCTGGGCGGGGGCGGTGCCGATGCACCCGATCATCGGACGCGGCGCGACCACGTGACGGTCGGTCAGGTGCACCCCCTCGGCGTCGATGGGGATCCGCCGGCTGACGACGCGATCGGGCATGCGATGCTGCAGGGCGCCCGCTCCCGGCAGGCTCTGCGACCAGCCGTAGGCGCCCAGGCGGATCTCGTGCACGTGCACCGCCAGGGCGTCTCCGGGACGCGCGCCCTCGACGTACACCGGGCCCGTGACCGGGTTGATCGGCGCCCGCAGGGCCGCGAGGTCGCCGTGCTCGTGCAGCTCGGCGTAGACGGCGTCGTCGGTCTCGAACGCGATCGTCTCGCCCGTGCCGGGCTGGATGCGCAACGCCGCGGGAACGGAGGCATCGAAGCCCGGGCGACCGTGCTCCCTGCCGAGGGAGTGGGTCACGTCGCTCATCGGGGGGCCAC
>NZ_QAJB01000428.1:191-1498 GCF_003061325.1 Microbacterium sp. HMWF026 | reverse complement strand
CGGGCGAGGGTGCCGGGGTGGAGCGGTCGCGGCGGGCGAAGATCACGTAGACGACGGCGCCGACGACGAGCCACAGGATGCCGCCGACCTTCGCCGTGATGTCGGCGTTGAGCAGGACGTAGCCGATGATGAGGAACCCGACGACCGGCACGACCAGGTGCAGCAGGTAGTTCTTCGACTTCTTCTTGCCCACGTAGTACACGGCGACGGACACGTGCAGCAGCAGGAATCCGAGCAGCGCGCCGAAGTTCACCAGCGACGAGATCACCGCGATCTGGCCGACGAAGAACAGCACGAGCACCAGCGAGATCCCGCTGACCAGCAGGATCGCCGCCATCGGCACCTGACGCGCGGTGACCTTGGACAGGAACGCGGGCAGGCGGCGGTCGCGGCTCATCGAGTAGAGCAGGCGCGAGGTGGCGGCCTGGGCGGCCACGGCGTTGGCGATGCCGACCGCGATGACGTTGACGGCGAGGAAGGCGGTCGCCCAGCCCGAACCAGCGGCCTTGGCCACCAGGACGAAGAAGGCGTTGTTGACCTCGTCATCGCCGAACGACACGGTGCCGGCGGCCAGCGCGCTGGCGAACCACGTCTGGGTGATGAACAGGACGGCGACCACGAGCAGGGCGATGATCATGGCGCGGCCGCCCGATTTGCGGTCGCCCGTGGACTCCTCGGCCATCGTCGAGATGCCGTCGAAGCCGAGGAAGCTCAGCACCGCGATCGACAGGGCGGTGGCGATCAGCGCGGGGTTGACCTTCTCGGCATCCCACACCGGGGCCATGGTGAATTCGGCGCCGGGGATCGTCCCGGCGTTCAGCGCGATCATCGCGATCGCGACGAAGATGACGACGAAAGCGAGCTGGATGACGAGCATCACCCGGTTGGCGATCTTGATCGAGCCGATGCCGAGCACGTTGATGACGGTGTTGATGATCACGAACGACACCGCCCAGATCCACTGCGGCACGTCGGGGAAGATGCCCGCCATGCTGGACGCCGCGAAGACGTACAGCAGCGTGGGCACGAGCAGGTAGTCGAGCAGGATCGCCCACCCGGCGAAGAAGCCGACGGTGGGATGCAGTCCACGGCCGACGTACGAGAAGACGCTTCCCGCGATCGGGAACGCCTTGGACATCTGCGCGTAGGCGAGGGCGGTGAAGATCATCGCGACGACGCCGGTGATGTACACCAGCGGGACCATGCCGCTGGCGGCGTTGTAGACGACGCCGAAGATGGCCCAGGGGGCGATCGGCACCATGAAGACCAGGCCGTAGACGACGAGGTCGAGGGTGGACATGGAGCGC
>NZ_QAJB01000428.1:0-181 GCF_003061325.1 Microbacterium sp. HMWF026 | reverse complement strand
AATTCGGCGCCGGGGATCGTCCCGGCGTTCAGCGCGATCATCGCGATCGCGACGAAGATGACGACGAAAGCGAGCTGGATGACGAGCATCCCCCGGTTGGCGATCTTGATCGAGCCGATGCCGAGCACGTTGATGACGGTGTTGATGATCACGAACGACACCGCCCAGATCCACTGCGGCA
>NZ_QAJB01000048.1:0-24344 GCF_003061325.1 Microbacterium sp. HMWF026 | reverse complement strand
GCCGTCGACGCCGAGAAGGGTCTGATGCTCGTCAAGGGCGCCGTCCCCGGTGCTCGCGGTCGCATCGTCTACGTCCGCAACGCAGTGAAGGGTGCCTGATCATGGCTGACTCGACTCTCGCGCTCGACGTCGTGAAGGCCGACGGCAACAAGGCCGGCTCTGTCGAGCTGCCCGCCGCGCTCTTCGACGTCAAGACGAACATCCCCCTCATCCACCAGGTCGTCGTGGCGCAGCGCGCCGCGGCACGCCAGGGCACCCACTCGACCAAGCGTCGTGGCGAGGTCTCGGGTGCCGGCCGCAAGCCCTTCAAGCAGAAGGGCACGGGTAACGCCCGTCAGGGCTCGATCCGCGCGCCGCACATGACCGGTGGTGGCATCGTCCACGGCCCGAAGCCCCGTGACTACGGCCAGCGCACCCCCAAGAAGATGATCGCCGCCGCCCTCCTGGGTGCGCTGAGCGACCGCGCTCGGGGTCAGCGTCTGCACGTCGTCGACAGCTTCGGCATCGAGGGCGCGCCCTCGACCAAGGCCGCCGCGACCGTGCTGAACGCCCTCGGCGCCGTCAAGAACGTCCTCGTGGTCATCGACCGCGACGACGAGCTGACCGTCAAGAGCGTGCGCAACCTCGCGTACGTCCACGTGCTGACCTTCGGCCAGCTGAACGCCTACGACGTGCTCGTCTCCGACGACATCGTCTTCACCAAGGCCGCCTACGACGCGTTCGTCTCGTCGAAGTCCGGCGCCACCGAGGAGGTCTCGGCATGACCACCGTCAACAAGGACCCGCGCGACATCATCCTGAAGCCGGTCGTCTCCGAGAAGAGCTACTCGCTCATCGACGAGGGCAAGTACACCTTCCTGGTGGACCCCCGTTCGTCGAAGACCGAGATCAAGCTCGCCATCGAGAAGATCTTCGGCGTCAAGGTCGCTTCGGTGAACACGCTGAACCGTCAGGGCAAGGCCCGTCGGACCCGCTTCGGCATCGGCAAGCGCAAGGACACGAAGCGTGCCATCGTCACGCTGAAGTCCGGCACCATCGACATCTTCACGTCTGTCGGCTGACGGTCGGGATAGAGGACAAGAACAATGGCTATTCGCAAGTACAAGCCCACGACCCCCGGTCGCCGCGGCTCGTCGGTGGCCGACTTCGCCGAGATCACCCGATCGACGCCTGAGAAGTCGCTGCTGCGCCCGCTGTCGAAGACCGGTGGCCGCAACAACCAGGGCCGCATCACCACCCGCCACATCGGTGGTGGACACAAGCGTCAGTACCGTCTGATCGACTTCCGTCGTAACGACAAGGACGGCATCGACGCCAAGGTCGCCCATATCGAGTACGACCCCAACCGCACCGCGCGCATCGCGCTGCTGCACTACGCGGACGGCGAGAAGCGCTACATCCTCGCTCCCGCGAAGCTGTCGCAGGGCGACGTCGTCGAGTCGGGTGCCGGCGCTGACATCAAGCCCGGCAACAACCTGCCGCTGCGCAACATCCCCACCGGTACCGTGATCCACGCGATCGAGCTGCGTCCCGGCGGCGGAGCGAAGATGGCCCGTTCGGCCGGTGCCTCGGTGCGCCTGGTCGCCAAGGACGGCCCCTACGCGCAGCTGCGTCTGCCCTCCGGCGAGATCCGCAACGTCGACGTGCGCTGCCGCGCCACGATCGGCGAGGTCGGTAACGCCGAGCAGTCGAACATCAACTGGGGCAAGGCCGGCCGCATGCGCTGGAAGGGCGTCCGCCCGACCGTGCGTGGTGTCGCCATGAACCCGGTCGACCACCCGCACGGTGGTGGTGAGGGTAAGACCTCCGGTGGTCGTCACCCTGTTTCGCCGTGGGGTAAGGCCGAGGGCCGCACCCGCCACGCGAACAAGGAAAGCGACAAGCTGATCGTCCGCCGTCGCACCGCCGGCAAGAAGCGCAAGTAGGAGTAGAGGAAGATGCCTCGCAGCCTTAAGAAGGGCCCCTTCGTCGACGAGCACCTGCTTCGCAAGGTCGTCTCGCAGAACGAAGCCGGTTCCAAGAACGTCATCAAGACCTGGTCGCGCCGTTCGATGATCATCCCCGCCATGCTGGGACACACCATCGCCGTGCACGACGGTCGCAAGCACATCCCCGTGTTCGTGACCGAGACCATGGTCGGCCACAAGCTGGGCGAGTTCTCGCCCACCCGCACCTTCCGCGGCCACGTGAAGGACGACAAGAAGGGCCGTCGCCGCTAAGGCGACCGAGGAGGAGAGAGAAATGGTGGAGTCCATCGCACGTGTGCGACACATCCGCGTGACCCCTCAGAAGGCTCGTCGCGTCGTCGCGCTCATCAAGGGCAAGCAGGCCGAAGAGGCCCTCGCGATCCTGAAGTTCGCGCCCCAGGGCGCGAGCGAGCCGATCTACAAGCTCGTCGCCTCGGCCATCGCGAACGCTCGCGTCACGGCCGACAAGACGAACGAATACCTGGATGACGCCGACCTGTACGTGAAGAACGCGTACGTCGACGAGGGCACGACGCTGAAGCGTTTCCAGCCCCGCGCTCAGGGTCGCGCCTTCCAGATCAAGAAGCGCACGAGCCACATCACGGTCGTGCTCGCGACGCCCGAGACCGCCGAGGCGGCCCCGGCTCGCGCCAACAAGAAGGCGAGCAAGTAATGGGACAGAAGGTCAACCCGTACGGCTTCCGCCTCGGCATCACCACCGACCACGTGTCGCGGTGGTTCTCGGACTCGACGAAGCCCGGTCAGCGTTACGCCGACTACCTCGCCGAGGACATCAAGATCCGTCGCCTGCTGACCACGTCGCTCGACCGCGCCGGTGTCAGCAACATCGAGATCGAGCGCACGCGTGACCGCGTCCGCGTCGACATCCACACCGCCCGCCCGGGCATCGTGATCGGTCGCCGCGGCGCCGAGGCCGAGCGCATCCGCGCCGACCTCGAGAAGCTCACCGGCAAGCAGATCCAGCTGAACATCCTCGAGGTCAAGAACCCCGAGGCCGACGCTCAGCTGGTCGCGCAGGGTGTCGCCGAGCAGCTGTCCGCTCGTGTGGCGTTCCGCCGCGCGATGCGCAAGGGTCTGCAGGGTGCGCAGCGCGCCGGCGCCAAGGGTGTCCGCATCCAGGTGTCCGGTCGTCTCGGCGGCGCCGAGATGAGCCGCTCCGAGTTCTACCGTGAAGGCCGTGTGCCCCTGCACACCCTCCGCGCGAACATCGACTACGGCTTCTACGAGGCCAAGACGACCTTCGGCCGCATCGGCGTGAAGGTCTGGATCTACAAGGGCGACCTCACCAACAAGGAGCTCGCCCGCGAGCAGGCCAACGCGCCCAAGTCGCGCGGTCGTGACGACCGCGGTGGCGACCGTCGTCGTGGCCCGCGCAACGAGGCCCCCGTGGCAGAAGGAGCGTCGGCGTAATGCTCATCCCCCGCAAGGTCAAGTACCGCAAGCAGCACCACCCCGGCCGTTCGGGCCAGGCCACCGGTGGCACCACGGTGTCGTTCGGTGAGTTCGGCATCCAGGCGCTGACCCCCGCGTACGTGACGAACCGTCAGATCGAGTCCGCTCGTATCGCCATGACGCGTCACATCAAGCGTGGTGGAAAGGTGTGGATCAACATCTACCCCGACCGTCCCCTCACCAAGAAGCCGGCCGAAACCCGCATGGGTTCCGGTAAGGGTTCCCCCGAGTGGTGGGTTGCCAACGTCAAGCCGGGCCGCGTCCTCTTCGAGGTCGCGGGTGTGAACGAGGAACTCGCTCGTGAAGCACTGACCCGTGCCATCCACAAGCTGCCCCTGAAGGCACGCATCATCAAGCGCGAGGAGGGCGACGCGTAATGGCGATCGGCACCAAGCAGCTCGCCCCGAGCGAGCTCGACACGTTCGAAGACCAGCGCCTCGTGGAGGAGCTGCGTAAGGCCAAGGAAGAGCTGTTCAACCTGCGCTTCCAGTCGGCCACCGGCCAGCTCGAGAGCCACGGACGCATCCGTGCAGTCAAGCGCGACATCGCGCGTCTGTACACGGTCATCCGTGAGCGCGAGCTCGGCATCCGCGCCACCCCGGCTCCGGTCGAGGCTCCGGCGAAGGCGAAGAAGAGCAAGGCGAAGAAGGCGGATGCCGCTGACGACGCCGCGAAGGAAGAGGCGGAGTAATGGCTACCGCGAAGAAGGCCGAGGCGCAGGTCGCCGGTCACGAGCACGCCGAGAACGATGTTCGCGACGAGAACGCCCGCGGTTACCGCAAGGCGCGTCGTGGCTACGTCGTCAGCGACAAGATGGACAAGACCATCGTCGTCGAGGTCGAGGACCGCGTGAAGCACCCGCTCTACGGCAAGGTCATCCGCCGCACCTCCAAGGTCAAGGCGCACGACGAGACCAACTCGGCGGGCATCGGCGACCTGGTCGTCATCAACGAGACCCGTCCGCTGAGCGCCACCAAGCGCTGGCGCCTGGTCGAGATCCTCGAGAAGGCCAAGTAAGCCTCGCGGCTTGCTTGGAACCCAAGGAGTAAACAGTGATTCAGAACGAATCCCGGCTGAAGGTCGCCGACAACACCGGCGCCAAGGAGCTGCTCACCATCCGCGTGCTCGGCGGCTCCAACCGTCGTTACGCCGGCCTGGGCGACGTCATCGTCGCCACGGTCAAGGACGCGATCCC
Source organism: Microbacterium sp. HMWF026 (assembly GCF_003061325.1). NCBI lineage: Bacteria > Bacillati > Actinomycetota > Actinomycetes > Micrococcales > Microbacteriaceae > Microbacterium > Microbacterium sp. HMWF026. The sequence goes on along the minus strand of NZ_QAJB01000048.1, from coordinate 19,710 downwards.
GGGTGGAAACGTCAAGAAGGGCGACGTGGTCAAGGCCGTCGTCGTCCGTGTCGTCAAGCAGACCCGCCGTCCCGACGGCTCGTACATCAAGTTCGACGAGAACGCCGCCGTGATCCTGAAGAACGACGGGGAGCCCCGCGGCACCCGCATCTTCGGACCGGTCGGCCGTGAGCTTCGCGACAAGAAGTTCATGAAGATCGTCTCGCTCGCCCCGGAGGTCATCTGATCATGGCGAAAATCAAGAAGGGCGACCTGGTTCAGGTCATCTCGGGCGCCAAGCCCGAGCGCGGCGGCGACCGCGGCAAGCAGGGTAAGGTCCTCGAGGTCCTCACCGAGCAGAACCGCGTCATCGTCGAAGGCGTGAACTACGTCACCAAGCACAACCGCGTGGGCCAGTCCCAGCGCGGCACCAAGACCGGTGGCATCGAGACGTTCGAGGCCCCGATCCACATCTCCAACGTCGCGCTCGTCGACCCCTCGACCAAGAAGCCGACCCGCGTCGGTCACCGTGTCGAGGAGCAGGTGAAGGACGGCGTCAAGCGCACCGTCCGCGTGCGCTTCGCGAAGAAGAGCGGCAAGGACCTCTGAATATGAGCACCGACACTGCCGCGGCGGCTGGCAAGATCCAGCCCCGCCTGAAGCAGAAGTACAACACCGAGATCAAGAAGGCCCTGCAGGAGGAGTTCGGCTACGCGAACGTCATGCAGATTCCCGGCCTGGTCAAGGTCGTCGTGAACACCGGTGTCGGCGAGGCCGCTCGTGACAGCAAGGTGATCGATGGTGCGGTCGACGACCTCACCAAGATCACCGGTCAGAAGCCCGTCGTCACGAAGGCCCGCAAGTCCATCGCGCAGTTCAAGCTGCGCGAGGGCCAGGCCATCGGCGCGCACGTCACCCTTCGGGGCGACCGTGCCTGGGAGTTCGTGGACCGCCTGGTCAACCTCGCGCTGCCCCGCATCCGCGACTTCCGCGGTCTGTCGGCCAAGCAGTTCGATGGCAACGGCAACTACACCTTCGGTCTCCAGGAGCAGTCCGTGTTCCACGAGATCGACCAGGACCGCATCGACCGTGTGCGTGGTTTCGATATCACGATCGTCACCACCGCCAAGACCGACGACGAGGGCCGTTCGCTGCTGCGCCAGCTCGGCTTCCCGTTCCAGTCGGCCGACGCCCAGTCCTGAACACTCGGGCCCCCGGGATTTCCGGGGGCCCGTCATCGAAGGTCGGCTGTCGTGTAACGGCAGCCGAAACCTCATGAAAGAAAGAAGCAACACATGACGATGACAGACCCGGTCGCAGACATGCTGACCCGTCTGCGCAACGCGAACTCGGCGCACCACGACTCCGTGTCGATGCCGAGCTCGAAGCTCAAGACCAACATCGCCGCCATCCTCAAGCAGGAGGGTTACATCGCCGACTGGAGCGTCGAGGACGCGCGTGTCGGCCAGACCCTCAACATGACGCTGAAGTACGGCCCGAACCGCGAGCGGTCCATCGCCGGTATCAAGCGCGTGTCGAAGCCCGGCCTCCGCGTCTACGCGAAGTCGACCGAGGTCCCCACGGTCCTCGGTGGCCTGGGCGTGGCCATCCTTTCCACCTCCTCCGGTCTCCTCACGGACCGTCAGGCCGAGCAGAAGGGCGTCGGCGGGGAAGTCCTCGCCTACGTGTGGTGATCTGACATGTCGCGTATTGGACGTCTTCCCATCGACATCCCCGCCGGTGTCACCGTTTCGGTGAACGGCCGGGAGGTCTCCGTCAAGGGCCCCAAGGGTGAGCTGGCGCTCACGATCGCCCAGCCCCTCGAGGTGTCGGTCGAGGAGAACCAGGTTCTCGTCACCCGCCCCGACGATGAGCGCGAGTCGCGGTCGCTCCACGGCCTGACCCGCACCCTCATCAACAACAACATCATCGGTGTCACTCAGGGCTACTCCAAGGGCCTCGAGGTCGTCGGCACGGGTTACCGCGTCGCTCAGAAGGGCAGCTCGGTCGAGTTCGCGCTCGGCTTCTCGCACCCCGTCCTGATCGACCCGCCCGCTGGCATCACCCTCACGGTCGAAGGCAACAACAAGCTGACCGTGAGCGGCATCGACAAGCAGGCCGTCGGCGAGGCCGCCGCCAACATCCGCAAGATCCGCAAGCCCGAGCCCTACAAGGGCAAGGGTGTGCGGTACGCGGGCGAGGTCGTGCGCCGCAAGGCCGGAAAGAGTGGTAAGTGACCATGGCTGTCAAGACAAAGTCCGTCGCTCGTGCTCGTCGTCACGCGCGTCTTCGCAAGAAGGTCGTCGGCACCGAGCTGCGTCCCCGTCTCGTCGTGACGCGCTCCGCGCGCCACGTGTTCGTCCAGGTCGTGGACGACAGCAAGGGTCACACCGTGGCCTCTGCCTCGACCCTCGAGACCGACCTGCGCGGTTTCGACGGTGACAAGACCGCCAAGGCCCGCAAGGTCGGCGAGCTCGTCGCCGAGCGTGCCAAGGCCGTGGGCATCTCCGACGTCGTGTTCGACCGTGGCGGAAACCGCTACGCCGGCCGCGTCGCCGCGATCGCCGACGGAGCTCGCGAAGGAGGGCTGAACCTGTGAGTGACAACAAGGAGACCGAAGTGACCGAGCAGACTGCACCGGCAGAGGGTGCGGCTGCGGCCACGGCCCCCGCCGAGCGTGAGCGCGAGCCGCGTCGCGGTGGTCGCGAGCGCAACACCAACCAGCGCGACCGTGGTTCGCGCGACCGCAACGAGAGCCAGTTTCTCGAGCGCGTCGTGACGATCAACCGCGTGTCCAAGGTGGTCAAGGGTGGTCGTCGCTTCAGCTTCACGGCGCTCGTCGTCGTGGGTGACGGCAACGGCGTCGTGGGCGTCGGCTACGGCAAGGCCCGCGAAGTCCCCCTCGCCATCTCGAAGGGTGTCGAAGAGGCCAAGCGAAACTTCTTCCGCGTTCCCCGCTCGGGTTCGACCATTCCCCACCCCGTCCAGGGTGAGGCCGCCGCCGGTGTGGTGCTGCTGCGCCCCGCCGCCGCCGGTACCGGTGTTATCGCCGGTGGTCCGGTCCGCGCCGTCCTCGAGTGCGCCGGCATCCACGATGTGCTCTCGAAGTCCCTCGGTTCGTCGAACACGATCAACATCGTGCACGCGACCGTCGAGGCGCTGAAGTCGCTCGAGGAGCCCCGCGCTGTGGCCGCCCGCCGTGGCCTGGAGTTCGACCAGGTCGCCCCGGCCCGCCTCGTGCGCGCCGAGGCCGCCGCTCAGAAGGTAGGTGCCTGATGGCCGAGCGTCTGAAGGTCACGCAGATCAAGTCCAAGGTGAGCGAGAAGCAGAACCAGCGTGACACGCTGCGTTCGCTCGGTCTGAAGCGGATCGGCGACTCGGTCGTCCGTCCGGACGACGCGCAGACGCGCGGCTACGTCAAGACCGTCGCCCACCTCGTCAAGGTTGAGGAGATCGACTAATGGCTGACAAGAAGGACGAGACCGTCACGGTCGACGCCCCGAAGAAGGCTTCGGCCCGTAAGACGGCCGGCACGAAAGAGGCCCCCGCGGCGCGCCCCGGCGTGCTGAAGGTCCACCACCTGCGTCCCGTCCCGGGCGCTCGCACCGCGAAGACCCGTGTCGGTCGCGGTGAGGGCTCCAAGGGTAAGACCGCCGGTCGTGGTACCAAGGGAACCAAGGCCCGTTACCAGGTCAAGGTCGGCTTCGAGGGTGGGCAGATGCCGCTGCACATGCGCACCCCGAAGCTCCGTGGCTTCAAGAACCCGTTCCGCGTCGAGTACCAGGTCGTGAACCTGGACAAGCTCGGCGAGCTCTACCCGCAGGGCGGAGACGTCACCGTCGCCGACCTGGTGGCCAAGGGTGCTGTGCGCAAGAACGAGAAGGTCAAGGTGCTCGGCACCGGCGACATCTCGGTCGCGCTGACCGTCTCGGTCGACAAGGTCTCCGGCTCCGCTGAGCAGAAGATCGTCGCCGCTGGCGGCACCGTCAACTGACGCCCGACCCCGGAGGGGCCGGCGGCCTTATGGCCGTCGGCCCCTTCTGGGTTAGTCTGCTGGGGTGTGCGCTTCGTCGCGCGCCGAGATCGTTCTGGAGGACTCTCCCTTGTTCAGCGCCATCGCGCGGGTTTTCCGCACGCCCGACCTGAGGCGGAAGATCGCCTTCACGCTGGGGATCATCGCCATTTACCGGCTGGGTGCCCACGTGCCGACGCCGTTCGTCGACTTCCCCAACGTTCAGCAGTGTCTGAACCAGTCCGGGGGGACCGAGGGACTGCTCTCGCTCGTCAACCTCTTCTCGGGTGGTGCGCTGCTGCAGCTGTCGATCTTCGCGCTGGGGGTCATGCCGTACATCACGGCGACGATCATCGTGCAGCTCCTGCGCGTCGTCATCCCGCACTTCGAGACGCTCTACAAAGAGGGTCAGGCGGGGCAGGCGAAGCTCACCCAGTACACGCGATACCTCACGATCGCGCTGGCACTCCTGCAGTCGACGACGCTGGTCACCGTCGCGCGCTCCGGACAGCTCTTCGGCTCGGCGGGCGTTCCCGAGTGCCAGCAGCTGCTGACCAATGACATCTGGTGGGCTCAGCTGCTGATGATCATCACCATGACCGCCGGTACCGGCCTGGTCATGTGGTTCGCCGAGCTGGTCACCGAGCGTGGCGTGGGCAACGGCATGTCGATCCTCATCTTCACCTCGATCGCCGCGACCTTCCCCGGCGCGATGATCTCGATCCTCAACGCCCGCGGCGTCGAGGTCTTCCTCCTGGTCCTCGCGGTCAGCATCGTCATCGTCGCCCTCGTCGTGTTCGTCGAGCAGTCGCAACGACGGATCCCCGTGCAGTACGCGAAGCGGATGGTCGGGCGCCGCACGTACGGCGGGACGAACACCTACATCCCGATCAAGGTCAACATGGCGGGCGTCGTCCCGGTCATCTTCGCCTCGTCGCTGCTGTACATCCCTGCTCTGATCGCCCAGTTCAACCAGCCGCAGGCCGGGCAGGAGCCCGCTCCGTGGGTGACGTGGATCTCGCAGTACCTCACGCGCGGTGACCACCCGCTCTACATGCTGATCTACTTCCTGCTCATCATCGGCTTCGCGTACTTCTACGTGGCCATCACGTTCAACCCGGTCGACGTCGCCGACAACATGAAGAAGTACGGCGGCTTCATCCCCGGCATCCGCGCGGGACGTCCGACGGCGGAGTACCTCGACTACGTGCTCACGCGTATCACGCTGCCCGGCTCGATCTACCTCGGCCTCATCGCGCTTCTTCCGCTGGTCGCCCTCGCGACCGTGGGCGCCAACCAGAACTTCCCCTTCGGCGGAGCCTCGATCCTCATCATCGTGGGCGTGGGTCTCGAGACGGTGAAGCAGATCGACGCGCAGCTCCAGCAGCGTCACTACGAAGGGCTTCTGCGATGACCGCACGGCTTCTGATCGTCGGACCCCAGGGTTCGGGCAAAGGCACCCAGGGCGTTCGCGTCGGCGACGCCCTCGGCATCCCGGTCGTGTCGACCGGCGATGTCTTCCGGGCCAACGTCAAGGACGGCACCGAACTCGGCCTGCAGGTCAAGTCGATCATCGACGGCGGAGACCTGGTGCCCGACGAGCTGACGAGTGCGGTGGTCCGGGACCGTCTCGCCCAGGATGACGCCGCCGAGGGTTTCCTGCTCGACGGCTACCCCCGCAATCTCGCTCAGGTGCTGCACCTCGACGAATTCCTCGAGGGGCGCGACGAGTCGCTGGATGCCGTCATCGCGCTCATCGTCCCGCGCGACGAATCGCTTTCGCGTCTGACCGCTCGCGCCGCCGAGCAGGGTCGCGCGGATGACACCGAAGAGGCCATCGCCACGCGGCTGGGCATCTACGAGCGTGAGACGGCACCGATCCTGGACGTGTACGGCACGCGCGGCATCGTCGACGAGATCGACGGCGTCGGGACCCTCGACGAGGTCACCGCACGGATCTTCGCCGCCCTCGAGGCGCGCGGCATCCAGGCCCGCTGACGTGGGCCTGCGTTCCTCCGTCTACAAGAAGCCCGCGCAGCTGCGCTCGATGATCGAGCCGGGCCTCATCACGGCCGACGCGCTGGCGGGGGTCCGCCGGCTCGTCGAGCCGGGGATCACCACCCTCCAGCTCGACGCGGAAGCGGCGCGGGTCATCGGACAGCGCGGCGCCGAATCGAACTTCCAGATGGTGCGCGGCTACCGCCACACGATCTGCGCGTCGGTCAACGAACAGGTGGTCCACGGCATCCCGAACGATCGTCCGCTCCGGGCGGGCGACATCCTGTCCATCGACGCCGGCGCGCAGTACAAGGGGTGGAACGGCGACTCGGCCTTCACGGTCATCGTTCCGGGTGACGCGCCCGAGGCGTTGACCGCTCCGCGCCGCCGCCTGTCCGCGGTCACCGAGGGGTCGCTGTGGGCGGGCATAGCAGCGCTGAGTCGCGCGTCGCACCTCGGTGAGGTGGGTGCCGCCATCGAGGCGTACATCGACGAGCATGCTCCCGAGGGCGGGTACGGCATCCTGCGCGACTACGTCGGTCACGGCATCGGTCGCAAGATGCACGAGTCGCCGAGCATCTTCAACTACGCGACGAGCGAGCGCGGGGCCGAGGTGCGGCCGGGTCTGGCCGTCGCCATCGAGCCGATGGTCGTCATCGGCGACCAGGCGACCGAGGTCGAGGACGACGGATGGACGGTGTCCACCATCGACGGCACCGACGGCTCCCACTGGGAACATAGCGTCGCCGTGCATGATGGGGGCATCTGGGTCCTCACCGCGCACGACGGCGGTGCCGAGAAGCTGGCGCCGTTCGGTGTGGTGCCGAAGGAGATCGACTGATGATGGCTGCCGCCCGTAAATCCACCAACTGGTTCGCGCTCGGGGTGACCGCCGCAGCGGTCGTCATCGTGCTGATCGTCGGTGGTGTGGTCTGGTTCGCCAACAGTCAGGCGGCGGGTCCGGGAACGCTGCCCGAGACCTCGGCCGTGAATACCGAGACCGGCGCCATCGCGGTGGGCACGGGCGAGAAGACGGTCGACACGTACGTGGACTTCATGTGCCCGGTGTGCAACTCGTTCGAGCAGGCTTACGGCCCCACGCTGCAGCAGCTGGTGGACGACGGCACGATCACCCTGAACATCCACCCGATCTCGATCCTCGATCGGGCGTCGCAGGGCACTCAGTATTCGACGCGCTCGGCCAATGCGGCTTATTGCGTGGCCGTCGACGACGCCGCGAACATCCCGGGCTTCGTCAAGGCGATGTACGCCCAGCAGCCGAAAGAGAACACGTCCGGGCTGGATGATGCGACACTCACCTCGATCGCGACGACCGCGGGGGCCTCGGATGCCGTGTCCTCGTGCATCTCCGACGGGACCTATTCCAAGTTCGTCACCGCGATGACGCAGAAGACCCCGGTCCAGCCGGGCGGTCAGGGCGTCGCGACGCCGACGATCGCGGTGAACGGCACCGTGCTGGCGAACAAGACGGACCTGACCGGGGACCCGCAGAAGGACATCGTCGCGCGCCTCGAGGGCTGACGACACACCCGGCGAGTTGCCGGGGTGCGTTCTACCACGTATGCTTGTCCTTTGGTGCGTTGCGCCGTCATTGGCGTGTCGAAGTACCGAATCCCATCCACCGCAGACCGGCCGGTCTGCAACTGAGCGTGAGCGAGTTTATGGCGAAGAAAGACGGTGTCATCGAGATCGAGGGCACGGTGTCCGAGGCACTGCCCAACGCGATGTTCCGTGTCGAGCTGACGAACGGTCACAAGGTGCTGGCCACCATTTCAGGAAAGATGCGGCAGAACTACATCCGTATCATCCCCGAAGACCGCGTCGTCGTCGAACTGAGCCCGTACGACCTCACCCGCGGTCGTATCGTCTACCGCTACCGCTGAGCCCGGCCGAGAAGTAACGACCCGCACGCGCGGGTCGAAGACAGCGAAACAGGAACATCATGAAGGTCAACCCCTCCGTCAAGCCCATCTGCGACCACTGCAAGGTGATCCGTCGCCACGGGCGCGTGATGGTGATCTGCAAGAGCAACCCGCGCCACAAGCAGCGCCAGGGCTGAGCTTCCAGCTCCACACCTTTCCAACTGAATACACACCGGCAGGATCAGATCCCACCCGCGAGAGCGGGCGGGGGACACCTCGGGGCGGAGGCCCGAGCACCGATCCTGCTCCACACCTCCACGACACTCTGAGGAGAGCCGCATGGCACGTCTCGCCGGCGTCGACATCCCGCGCGACAAGCGCGTGGTGATCGCACTTACTTACATCTACGGCGTGGGTCGCACCCGCTCCGTCGAGATCCTGAACGCCACTGACATCAGCCAGGACATTCGCGTCAAGGACCTCACCGACGACCAGCTGGTCGCTCTGCGCGACCACATCGAAGGCACCTACAAGGTGGAGGGTGACCTCCGTCGCGAGGTCGCCGCCGACATCCGCCGCAAGGTCGAGATCGGTTCCTACGAGGGCCTGCGCCACCGCCGCGGCCTCCCGGTGCGCGGTCAGCGCACGAAGACGAACGCGCGTACCCGCAAGGGACCCAAGCGCACCGTCGCCGGCAAGAAGAAGGCGCGCTAAGCCGCGGGCTGAGCGTCAGGATTCAGGAGAACGCACATGGCACAGGCCAAGTCCGCCGCGCGCAAGCCGCGCCGCAAAGAGAAGAAGAACATCGCCGTGGGCCAGGCCCACATCAAGTCGACGTTCAACAACACCATCGTCTCGATCACGGACCCCTCGGGCGCCGTCATCAGCTGGGCCTCGTCCGGCGGTGTCGGGTTCAAGGGTTCGCGCAAGTCGACGCCCTACGCCGCCGGCATGGCCGCGGAGTCCGCTGCCCGCCAGGCGCAGGAGCACGGTGTGAAGAAGGTCGACGTCTTCGTGAAGGGTCCGGGTTCGGGTCGTGAGACCGCGATCCGTTCGCTCACGGCTGCCGGCCTCGAGGTCGGTTCGATCCAGGACGTGACGCCGCAGGCCCACAACGGCTGCCGTCCGCCCAAGCGTCGCCGCGTCTGACGCGTCTCGTTCCCGGGGAGTGCTCGTCGCTCCCCGGGAACGTTGCGCTCCCGCGCAACAGTTTTCCGGATGCCGACGTGCACCCTCGGGTCCGCGGTAGCCGGCGAGTACAACTCAACACCTCACCCCATTACACGTGTCATATAGCGGGCACGTGATCGAAAGGAACACATAGTGCTCATCGCACAGCGTCCCACTCTGACCGAGGAGAAGATCGGGGAGTTCCGCAGCCGTTTCGTCATCGAGCCGCTGGAGCCCGGTTTCGGTTACACGATCGGCAACGCGCTGCGTCGCAGCCTTCTGTCGTCGATCCCCGGCGCGGCCGTCACGAGCATCCGCATCGACGGCGTGCTGCACGAGTTCAGCACCATCCCGGGCGTGAAGGAAGACGTCACCGAGATCATCCTGAATATCAAGCAGCTCGTCGTCTCGAGCGAGCGCGACGAGCCCATCACGGCGTACCTGCGCAAGACCGGCGCCGGTGAGGTCACCGCCGCCGACATCTCCGCTCCCGCCGGTGTCGAGGTGCACAACCCCGAGCTGGTCATCGCCACGCTGAACGACACGGCGAAGTTCGAGCTCGAACTCACCATCGAGCGCGGCCGCGGCTACGTCTCGGCCACGCAGAACCGCAACGAGTACGCCGAGGCCGGTCAGATCCCGATCGACTCGATCTACTCGCCCGTCCTCAAGGTGAGCTACCGCGTCGACGCGACGCGTGCCGGCGAGCGCACCGACTTCGACAAGCTCGTCCTCGACGTCGAGTCGAAGGCCTCGATCGCCCCGCGCGACGCGGTGGCGTCGGCCGGACGAACCCTGACCGAGCTGTTCGGCCTCGCTCGCGAGCTGAACGTCGAGGCCGAGGGCATCGAGATCGGCCCCGCGCCGGTCGAGACCGTCCTCTCCAACGAGCTGTCGATGCCGATCGAGGATCTCGACCTGTCGGTCCGCTCGTACAACTGCCTCAAGCGCGAGGGCATCAACACCGTGTCGGAGCTGGTCGCCCTCTCCGAGACGCAGCTGATGAACATCCGCAACTTCGGTCAGAAGTCGGTCGACGAGGTGCGCGACAAGCTCACCTCGCTCGGCCTGTCGCTCAAGGACTCGGTGCCCGGCTTCGACGGCGCTCAGTTCTACAGCGGCTACGACGAAGAAACCGTCTGACCTCGTCGGACCCGATCGAACCTTTCTCTGGAGTAACACGACATGCCCAAGCCCACGAAGGGTCCCCGCCTCGGAGGCGGCCCGGCCCACGAGCGTCTGCTTCTCGCGAACCTCGCGGCAGCCCTGTACACGCACAAGTCCATCAAGACGACCGAGACCAAGGCCAAGCGCCTGCGTCCGCTCGCCGAGCGCCTCATCACCTTCGCCAAGCGTGGCGACCTCCACGCGCGTCGCCGCGTGCTGAGCGTCATCGGCGACAAAGAGGTCGTGCACACCCTCTTCACCGAGATCGCGCCCCTCGTGGCCGAGCGTGACGGCGGCTACACCCGCATCACGAAGGTCGGCAACCGCAAGGGCGACAACGCCCCCATGGCCGTGATCGAACTCGTCCTCGAGCCCGTCGCGAAGAAGGCGTCGAACAAGTCGGCCGCGGCTCCCGCCGCTGCTGCTCCCGCCGCCGAGGAGCCCGTCGCCGACGAGTCCGCCGCGGACGAGACGGCGAACGACGAGGCCGCCGAGGCCGGCGCCGAGTCGCCCGCCGAGGGTGCGGCTGCCGAGGCCGCCGCCGAGGACGCCGTCCAGGACGACGCCAAGGCCTGAGCCTTCTGCTCGAACGAAGCCCCCGCCCTTTCGGGCGGGGGTTTCGTCGTTCCGGGGTCGCAGACGCTCGTAGGCTGGTGGGGTGCGCATCCGTCTCGACATCTCCTACGACGGCACGCACTTCCGGGGATGGGCTCGTCAGCCCGGACTCCGCACCGTACAGGGTGAGCTCGAGGATGCCCTCACCCGGATCGTCGGGGGCGCACCGCGGCTGATCGTCGCCGGTCGGACGGATGCCGGGGTGCACGCGTCCGGTCAGGTCGCCCATATCGATCTCGACGAGGGCCAGGTGTCACGGCTGCCACGTCGTCGCCGGGACGGCGACGAAGCCGACGCGGTAGGGGCTCTCGCCGGCAGGATCCGCGGGGTCCTGGGCGCCTACCCGGACGTCACCGTTCGCAGGACGTCGCTCGCTCCCGAGGGGTTCGATGCGCGCTTCTCTGCCGTGTGGCGTCGCTATTCGTACCGTCTGGCAGACACGTCGACGGGATACGACCCTCTCGCGCGTCAGTGGACGACGACGCTCCGCAGCTCTCTGGACGTCGACGCGATGGACGCCGCCGCGAACCGTCTCATCGGTCTGCACGACTTCGCGGCGTACTGCAAGGCCCGCGACGAGGCGACGACCATTCGCACGCTGCTCGAGTACGACTGGCGACGTGGCGACGACGGTGTCCTCGTCGCCAACGTCCGCGCGGACGCGTTCTGCCACAGCATGGTCCGTGCGCTCGTCGGCGCCTGCGTTGCCGTGGGGGAGGGGCGCATCGCCGTCGACGACGTCGTCGCCATCCGCGATGCCCGCATGCGAATTCCCGAGACCAAGGTCCTGGCCGCCCGCGGACTCGTTCTGACCGAGGTCGGTTATCCCGCCGACGATCTTCTGGCGGCGCGCGCCGAACAGACGCGTCGACGACGGGATGCCGACGACCCGGCATCCTGAGTCACCCCGTCCGCACGGGTGCAACCCCTCGCCCGGGGCATGGACGGCGGTCGTAGGCTGTGCAGGCCATGAAGGTCATCTCGTACAACCTGAACAAGCATCGCGCCGCCGGTGAACTCGTCGCCCTCGTCGAGCAGCACGAGGCCGACATCCTGTGCCTACAGGAGTGCGACTCCCGCGACATCCCCGACCGCATCGGCGGACTGCGTCTCGCCGAGGCGACGCAGCGGAACCGCCTCGGTCTCGCGGTCTACTACCGCGAAAACACGTTCCGTGCAGAGGACGTCCGCGCGATCGGATTGAAGAAATCCCTTCACGACTACGTCCTCAAGCCTGCTGAGGAGCGCATGCTGGGCGTGCGGCTCCGGGACATCGACCACGGTCGCGATGTCATCGTGGCCTCGTTCCACGCGGCGCCGCTGACGGCTCTGAACTCTCTGCGACGGCACCAGATCCGGACCGCGTTGTCCGAGCTCCAGGATCTGGGCCCGGGGCTCCCCGCGCTGATGGTGGGGGATTACAACTACCCGGTCTTCAAAGAGAACCTGGGCCAGAAGATCCGGGACCAGGGGTATGAACTCACCTTGAGCGACGCGCGGACGTACACGCGTTACCGGTTCTTCAAGGGCCACTATGACTTCGCGACCTCGGCGGGGTTCGACATCGCGCACATCAAGACCCTGCCGCAGGGCCTGAGCGACCACCTGCCCATTCTGGTCACCGCTGAGGTGACGGCATCACACGTCAGCGGCGGTGTGTGAGACACCCGCGCGACGTGAAAACCGTATAGGAAAGGGCCCCGTCGGCAGACGGGGCCCTTTCCTATACGGGGTGGTTCAGCTGCGCGTCGCGCGGCGACGACGCACGGTCGCCCCGACGGCGACCGCGGTGCCGGCGACGACGAGACCCGCATCGGCGAGCCAGATCCCCGTCGTGTTGCCGGCGTCGAAGCCGGTGACCGCGAGTCCGCCCTTGGCAGGCGAGGAGGGCGATCCGGTGACGGTGACGGAGCCGCGCAGAACGGTGCCGCTGCGCGCGCCCGTGAAGGTGAAGTCGTAGCGACCGCTCGCGTTCTGCGGGAACGTGACGGGGACGCGCAGCGACCCGTTGACGGCCTTGCTGCGCAGCGAGGTGTTCGTCTGAACGACCGAGGCCAGCGCGATCCCGTTGGCGTTCGCGCCGGTGACCGAGATCACGACGTCCTCGTCGCCCTGAAGAGCGGGACGGTTGGTCGTGAAGACCGTCTGGCCGCCGGCCGGGATGACCGGGGGCGTGGCGACCACGACGACGGGGTCGGGGTAGGTGCTGGCGTTGGCGGCTGTCGGGGCCAACACCGCGGCCGCGGCGATCGACAGCGCGGCGATTGCTCGGAGGATCGTGGTCTTCATGGTGTGCCCCATCTGGTCGGCGTGATCGAGCCGGAACAGCGGTTCGCGTCATCCGTCGCGCCTCGCATGGCTCTGACGAAGATTTTTCTGCAGGGCGGCGGGCCGGGCCCCGCGGAGGACGCAGGTTTCACGAACATCGGCCCCGGACTTCACCCGGTGTGAGTGTCCTCGCTTCACCCCTGCGCCGGCTCGAACCGGCACGCACCGGTGGTGGGCACCTCGGCCGGATCGCGGGTCGGCGTCGAGACGGCATCCAGGATCGGTGTGAGAGGGAGGGCGACCTCGAGATCGAGCGAGGCGCTGCGACCGGGCGGGAGTTCGACGGACCATTTCACGACCGTCCGACCGTCATGGGAGCCCCCGGCGAACCCGGAGGCGATCGGGCTGTCGCTGGAGGTGCGTTGATCGACGACGGAGGCGCCCGGCGGGAGGTAGACGTAGACACCCGTCAGGGCGTCGCCCGGGGGGACTCCGTACGCGCCGCCGCCGGTGACGAAGGGCGGCAGCAGTACGGGATCCGGCGCGTCGTTGTGCAATTCGACGTGCACGGATGCCGTCCCCGAGGCGCACCATGCGGTCTCCACCCGGGGTCGCAGGTAGTAGTCCATCTTCGACCCGGTGCCGTCGTTCAGGTAGACCCCTATGGTGGTGCGGGCCGCGTCGGAGACGGGCAGGGCTCCTTGCAGCGTGGTTCCCTCCAGCAGCGATCGGGTGGCGGCATCCGCGTTCCAGATGAGGAGGCGGCGTTCCGCGGACGCGCGCGCGAGGGCATCGACGAGAGCGGCGGGTTCGGCGCGCCCCTCGGTCAGGGCCTGGAAGACCGCGACGGACGCGGAGCGGAAGAAGGCGTCCTGCGCATCGGGGTCGGCGTAGCGCGCGTACACGTCGTGCAGCAGCAGGGGGATCGCCGAATCGGCGGTCATCTCGTCGCCCGTGGGGAGCCGGACGGGACCGGTCGCCCGCAAGATATAGGAAAGGGTGACCGGATCGACGGCGACCACGGCGTCGACGTTCGACCCGTGCACGCGCCGCCACATCTCGCGGGCGAGGGGCGCCCCCACCGTGAAGTCCGGCACCTGCGTCACGTTCTGGATGAACCGCGCCGGTCGGGTGTCGTACAGACCCTGCACGTCGGCCGGCAGCGGGTCCACCGGTTCTGCGCTCAGCGCCGCGAAGTCACCCGACGATCCCTGGGCGGAGAGGGTGATGCGTCCGTCGTCCGCGTCGATCTGCGCCACGGCGCCGACCACGCCCCCCAGCGAACGCCACTCGGCGTTGTTCTGGAACAGCACCAGCGTCGAACGCGGGCCGTCCGCGCCGAGCATCTGCGGGACCAGGGCGGTCGCCCGCCCCAGGGCATCGGCGCGGTCGGCCGCGGCGCCGAGGACGTCCGCGGCGTGCGACAGGGTGCCGGACAGACGTCCGAGCAGGGGAGCGGGATCGATCCCCCGTATCTCATCGGCGCTCCGTCGGAGCGCTGCGGCCGCTCCGGCGACGGCGGGGTGAGCGGATGCCAATCGCGCGACATCGATCACGCCGCCCGCGGGCTGGAGCGCCTCCGGTGCGATGTCGCCGGCGACGGACGCGAGCGGCGCGAGACCGTTCCTGAACGCGTCGTCGGTCGCCGCGGCGGTTCGTGCGATCGCCCGCAGCTGAGGGCCGATCCAGGGCACCGACTCTGCGAGGCGCCAGAGCGGGTCGGTCGTCAGCGCGCGCGCGGCAGCGGTGTCGGCGCCCACCGGGGCGAGCATCGCTAGGGCCGCCGCGGGGTCGTCTGCGGCCTGCGCGGCGGCCGTCACCGTGGACTGCGCCGACCTCAGGTGATCGACCGCGAGCGCTCCGCGCACTCCGATCCATACGGCCACCACGGCGCCCGCGGCGAGGGCGAGGTAGACGGCCCAGACGAGTACGGCACGCAGCCGGCGCGGACGTCGTCCCGGCGAAGCCCAGTCGATCACGCGAACACCCTAGGGGCGTCTCGAGCGTGGGCGCCTCGACGGCCGCCCGCCCCACCTAGACTGAGAAGCCGATCCGGGGGAGTGTTCATGGGTTCCGCAGCAGCACGCCGCAAGGCCGTCTCGGGCGTCGTCGCGATCGGAAGCGCCCTCATCCTCCTCACCGGGTGCGGTGCCCCTCCGTGGGCGCAGGGCGGCGGGCAGGAGCCGGCTCCGACCTCGGCCGCCCCCTCGATGACCGCGGCTCCACAGCCGGTGCGCAACGACCTCTCGAGCGGATCGACGAAGCGCACGCTGACCGCCGGCGCCGTGGGGGCGACGGTCGACTACTGGTCGACGCTCTCGATGGACCGCTGGACCCCGACGGCGCTGAAGCCCGTCAGCCTCTCCATGGTGACCACGGTCACCCCCGACGACGGTCAGAAGGTGTACCTGCAGCGGGCCACGATGACAGCGGTGCCGGGCAACGCGTCGCAGTCCTTCTCTCCGCTCCCGGCGCAGGTCGATCAGACCGACGCGCCCGGCTACCTCGTCCTCTCGCCGTACAGCTACTCGCAGACGTTCAACGTCGGCGAGGTCCCCGCCGACGCGACATTTGTCACCCTCCAGTTCACCTTCGAGTACCTGGTGCAGTCCACCCCGACATCGAACGAGTTCGCCAAACAGACGGCGAGCGACACGCTCACGGTCGCCATCGCCGGCGGCGACGGCAGCACGGGCGGCTGATCAGAGTCGAACGCGCTCCCACCGATCCCCACCTTGGCGGGTCGCGGCAGCGGCCGCTTCGTCTGCGGCCCCGATGAGCGCGGTCAGGTCGAAGTCGCCGGCCTCTGCGGGAACCCATCCGACGCTGGCCGACAGCTGCACGTCGACGAGGGTCGATGCATCCAGATCGGTGACCCGCTGCAGCATCGTCCGCACGTGGCCACGCAGGGCCGGGTCGGGGCGGCAGACGACGGCCACCACGTGACCGCGCTTCTCACTCCCGAGGTCGGCCTCGGCGGGGAGGCATTCGGCGACGATCGTCTCGAAAACGGCGGCCAACCGCTGCCAGGAACTCTCGCCGGCGGCGCTGCGCACCTGCGCGGGGTCGTCGAGTCGGATGCTGAGCACCGCCCAGTGCGGTTCTTCGCTGCGGCGGGCGCGGCGCAGGCGATCCGTCGCCGTCACCACGAAGTGCGGCCAGCTGGTCGCGGAGCTGCGGCCGCTCGGCGACACCGAGGTGAAGTACAGCAGCGACACCGTCGCGCAGACGAGGAAGATCAGCATCGCCAAGCCATTGATGACGCGCGCAAGGGCGAGGTCGCCGATCGCGGCGGGGGCGGCCAGGCCCGAGACGAGGATGGCGATCCCGACGGCGACGAACGCGACGCACACGACGGACAGGGGGAGCGCGAGCCGTTCGAGCCTGTCCGCCGCTCGTCGCAGTTCGGCCGCAGTCAGCCCCGCGAAGACGGAGGCGCCGACGAAGGCCAGACGGAAGCACAGACCGTAGGCGCCCGGCTCGGTGACGGTCGTGAACACCACGGCGGTCGCGAGAGCATAGACGGCTCCGACCCACGGGAGCGCACGCACGCCGCGACGCGCGCGGAAGCCGGACCAGATGAGCGCGGGAGCTCCCAGCATGAGGCCGAGCCCGGCGCGTCGCACGCCCTCTTCTTCGAGGATCGTGCCCGTCACGGACACCCACGTACTCGTCATGGCGAGGACGAACGCCAGCGACCACAGCAACGCCGATCGCGACGGCCGGTGCAGGAACCCCAGGCCGATGACCATCACCGTCCCGAGGGTCGCGACGGTGGCCTGGGCCAGCCCGAGGTTCGACAGGACGTCCGCGGGCATCATGCGGCGGCGGAATCGCTGCGGGTCGGGAGCACCACCGTCACCGTCGTCCCCGTTCCGAGTTCGCTCTCGAGGAACAGCGAACCGCCCTGGTCCTCCACGATGCTGCGGATGATCCCCATCCCCAGACCGGTGCCCGGTGTCGAGCTGTCGCGAACCGCCTGTGCACGGAAGTACGGGTCGAAGACCCGCGCCAGATCGTCGGGATGGATGCCGATACCCGTATCGGAGAAGTGCAGGATCACGTCGTCGGGGGAGACCTCACCCGAGATCCGGATCGTTCCCCCCGCCGGCGTGTACTTGATGGCGTTGCTCAGGATGTTGTCGAAGGCCTGGCGCAGGCGGAACGCATCGCCGCTGACCTCGGCCGACGCCGGAAGGTCGTCGACGACGCTCACCCGACGAGCGCTCGCCGCAGGGCGGAAGGACGCGAGCGACGAGGCGATGATGCGGCTCGCGTCGGCGGCCGCGGGAGGGGCCGAGTCGCGGAACACGCCCCTCGAGGTGGCCAGGATCTCGGAGATCAGTTTCTGCATCCGTTCTCCGGCGCCCGCTATCACCTCGAGCTGCTCGCGCACCTTCGGGCTGAGATCGGGGTCGTCCAGCGCCAGATCGGCGTGCCCGACGATGGCCGTGAGGGGATTGCGCAGCTCGTGCGACACGGTGGCGGCGAGACGCTCGCGCGCGCGCTCGGACTCGATGAGTGCCGTGATGTCGTGGACGATGAGCAACGTGCTCTCGGGCTCGTCGGACGAGATCAGACGGCGGGTCGAGGCGGACAGCGCGTGCCATTCGCCGTGCGGGTCGAAGAGCCAGACGCGTTCGTCGTCGAACTGCTCGCCCCGAGCGGCACGGGCGAAGGGACGCTCGGAATCCGGCAGCGGCTCACCGCGCAGGGTGGCGTATTCGACGGCGCTGCCCGGTCGTTGCGGCTCGTCGCGCTCGACGCCGTAGAGCGCGACGTAGGTGTCGTTGAGGGCGAGCACCTCACCGTCCGCGGACAGGCGCGCGATGCCGGTGTCCAGGCCGTTCAGCATCTGCGATACGCGTCGCTCCTGGCCGGAGACCCGCTGAAGGGTGCCCTGGAGCCGGCTCGCCTGGCGGCGCAGCAACTGCTTGAACGCCCGGGTCTGGCGCGCCGACAGGAAGGAGGTGATGGCGATGAAGGTGAGCGACAGCAGGACGACGATCAACCGCAGGGCCGACGTGGGGCCGGCGGTGTTGACGGTCGTGTCCACGACGATGATGATGCCCACCGCGGCCAGAGCGGAGACGAGGTAGGCGAGGGTGAAGTGGGTGGCGATCCAGATGATGGGGAAGACCCAGAAGAAGGCTAACCGCAGATCGGTCCCGAAGCTGAGCAGACCGATGCCGACGATGTCGCCGAAGGGGAGGAGCGAGATGGTCCAGCGGGGCAGGCGGTGCCACGGGACCACGATCGCCGCCGCAGTCAAGGCGATGACGACCCCCACCCCGGACGAGAACGGCCAGTGCGTGAAGAGGGACGGCTCGAGCGCCTGCACGAGGAGAACGGTGATGACGACGCTCGCCCCGAGGACGAGCTGCAGAAGCCACACGGTGCGGGTGCGGCTGCTCGGCGCCTTCGCCTCGTCTTCGTGCAGGCCATCCGGAGGAACCGCCGGGGGGACGTTCCTCAGGGATGCCATGAGTTCGAGTGTATAGAGAGTGGTGTAGTCTTCTGCGCGCCATCCTGTCTCTGCTCGCCGCGCGTGATCCTGCGTCACGACGCCCGGTCAGACTCCCCCTGAGGCCTGCATCCCGCAGCGTGATGGTCGTTCAGCGACCTCTGCGCACTCCGCGCCTCTTCCTCAGGAGACCACCGTGAGCCCGACCACTCGCCGACGCGTCCGCGCGTCCGCCCTGGCCCTCTCTCTCGCCCTCGTCGCCCCCCTGGCCCTGGGCGGGTGCGCGCAGGTCGCGCAGGCGTTCAACGCCCTGCCCGGGCAGATGGGCGGCGGCTCATCCGTCGTCGTCGCGACGCCCGTCCCGCAGACGACGGACGACGCCAAGCCCTTCGACTCGCAGTTCACCTACGACGGGTCCGTGTCGTTGACGTCCGAGGTCGCCGACGGTCTCGACCTGCGGCTGGACGTCTGGGCGGTCGAACCGAAGCGCACCCGGGAGTGGACGCCCACCAACGAGAAGCAGCTCGGCTTCGCCGTCAACGTCGTGGACCGGCGCGTCGACGAGAAGGCGGTGCTGACGCAGAAGCGTCGTGTCTACGTGTCGTCGATCTCGGTCACCTCGCAGACGGCGCAGACCGGTGGTCAGGTGTCCAACCCGTTCCAGTTCAGCGCCGACCCGCGCACCCTCGTGCCCTCGGACACGCTGCGGTCCGACCGGGGGCTGCTGCTCAACAGCTTCCAGGGGGGTCTGCTGGTGCCGACCACCTCGATCCGGCAGCTGCCCGTCGACACCTACGGCATCACGCTCGAGTTCGCCTTGAACGTGGCCGTCGAGGGGGCGGCGAACACCGACTCGTCGTTCTCGCAGCAGACCGTGTACCAATACCTCCCCATCGCCATCTTCGCTGACGAAGGACAGGCGTCGACCTCGGGGCAGACCGGGGGCTCGTCGAGCAGCACCGGTCGCGCGCCGGGATGGGGCCAGACCAGCGGCCAGGGCTGATCCGCTCGCGCGGACTCAGGCTCCGCCGGGATGTCCCTGGCGGGGCCTGAGTCTCCGACTCTCCATGAGCAGCGACAGATCATCCACATCCATGATCAGGTAGTGCTCGAAGCACAGGTCGGGCACGTCGTCGTAATCGATCGACGGCATG
>NZ_QAJB01000427.1:0-4381 GCF_003061325.1 Microbacterium sp. HMWF026 | reverse complement strand
CTCCCACTCCACCCCCGTCGGTGTTCCCGGGCCCTCCCATCGACCCCGGTAAGCTGGTGCCGCCCCGGCCCGCCCTCGCGCGACGGCCCGTCAACCGCCCGCTACCCGCTGGAGCTGCCCGTGTCGAACGCTCTCGATGCCCTCATCGAGATCTTCACGTGGGTGGGGCTTGGCGGAGGCTCTCTGCTCGCGCTCGTGGCCGTCGTCCTGCTGTTGGCCGACGGCACGTGGATGCCGGCGCGCGCGGTGGTCGAGGACGTCGAGGGTGGCCGCGTGGTGCGCTGGTTCGACGACGACGGGGGAGTGAACGAGGCGCCCTTGTCCGCGCACGACGATGAGAAGATCGGCCGTGCCGACATGGCCGACATCTTCTACCGTCGCGGTACGGCGCACCGGATGCGCTTGACGCGCTCCTCGCCGGGTGTGCGCTTCGTGTCGCTTCTCGCCGCGGGCGTGCTGGGTCTCGGTGCCGTGGCCTTCGTCGTCTCGATCGTGCTGTTGTTCGCGCGAGGATGAGACCGACCGTTCGCGTCTAGGCTCGACGCATGACCCGCGCGCTGTTCATCGTCGACGTCCAGAACGATTTCACTGAACGGGGCGCCCTGGGCGTCGAGGGCGGCGACGCCGTCGCCGAGCGGATCTCGCGGTACCTCGACGATCACGCCGACGAGTATGCGGTCATCGTCGCCTCGCGCGATTGGCATCACGGCGACGACGACAACGGCGGCCATTTCTCGGCCACCCCCGACTTCGTCGATTCGTGGCCCGTGCACTGCGTCGGCGGCACGTACGGAGCCGCGTACGACGACGTCTTCGACACCTCCCGCGTCACCCACCACCTCAAGAAGGGGCAGGGGCGACCGGCCTACTCGCTCTTTGAGGGGGTGTCCGACGACGGCCAGACGGCCGCATCGATCCTCGATGAGCACGGCATCCTCGACATCGACATCGTCGGGATCGCGACGGATTACTGCGTGCGGGCCTCCACCCTCGACGCGGTGGCGGCTCAGCGACGCGTCCGCGTCCTTACGGACCTCATCGCGGGCGTGCACCCCGAATCGAGCGCGGCCGCTCTACGCGAGATCGAGCAGGCGGGCGCGACCCTCACCACGTCCGGGGCCTGACCGCGCGCCTCAGACGTGAACGCGGTCGAGCTGTCGCCGACGCGCCCGAGCGGCCTCAGCCCGCGGTGCAGTCACCGGCGCGGCTGAGCGGTCGCCGACGTGCCCGAGGCGCTTCAGTCCGCGACCTCGTCGTCGGCTCGCGGGATGGAGAGCACGACGGTCGTCCCCTCGCCCAGCGTGCTGTGAATGCGCAGCGTGCCGCCGTGCGCGGACACGATCTGCTGGACGCTGGCGAGTCCGATCCCGCGTCCCCCGTCGCCGTCGTCGGCGAGGCGTCCGCGGTGGCCCTCCTGGGTGATCGAGGCGAGGTCGTCGGGATGGATACCGCGGCCGTGGTCGCGCACGCGGACGGCGGCGCCCTCGTCGGTCTCGAAGGCGTCGACCTCGATGACGTCGTCCGAGTACTTCGCCGCGTTCTCGAGCACGTTGGCGATCGCGCGACGCAGGCCCAGGACGTCGCCGAGGATGGCGACGGCATCCATCTGTCCGAATCGCACCCGACCGAGGTCGCCCGGCAGCACGACCGCGACGGCTCCCCGCGCGATGAGATCGAGGGTGGCGCGTCGCCGCCCGCGCTCGGCGGTGCTGTCCACGTCGCTCATCAGCGCCTGCGCCATGGCGATGATGTGGTCGCTCGCCTCTCCGGCGAGTCGCAGCAGGCGGTGATCCGGGGGCAGTTCCTCGCCGATCAGGTCGAGATAGCCGCGCAGGGCGGTGACCGGTGACAGCAGGTCGTGCGCGAAGGTGCGCTGCAGAGCGGCCCGCTCGTCGGCGGCCTGCTTCTCGCTCGTGAGGTCGCGCACGATCTTCACGAACCCCTGCACCTGGCCTTCGCCGTTGCGGATCGCCGAGATGGTCACGCGCGCCCAGAATTCCGTTCCGTCGCGGCGGACGCGCCAGCCGGTGTCCTCGACGTGCCCGTCGCGCTGGGCGGCGGCGAGCAGCTGATCGGGCAGTCCGCGTCGCTGGGCCTCGGCGCGGTAGAACCGCGAGAAGTGCGAGCCGATGATCTCGTCCTCGGTGTACCCCTTGATCCGTTCGGCGCCGTGGTTCCACCCGCGCACGAAACCACCGCCGTCGAGCTTGACGATCGCGAATAGGTCCACCTGATCGTCCCAGTCGCGGGGGATGGAGCGGCGGATGCTGGCCAGCGGGTGCGGGGCCTCCGCGCCCCGCGCGGCCGTGGGGGGCGTCGGCTCATCGGGCACCGTGGTCATTCGAGACCACCGTTCGGGCGGGTGGTGCGTGCGACAGGCATACAGCGATCATGCCCCTCGGATGCCGCGCGGGTCGAGCGATTGACAGCGCGACCACCGCAGACGCGACGACGCGCGCCCTCCCTGAGAAGGACGCGCGTCGTCGGCAGCGGTCGGTCGTCAGCTCGAGACGGTGACCAGGGTGCGCTGCCAGCCGCTCGAGCCGTCGGGCGCGATCGGCGCCTGCTGCTCGATCTGCAGGTTGCCCTGCTTGTCGGTGGCGCGCACGGCGATGTAGTGGCTGCCGGCCTCGGCGTTCCAGTCGAAGCGCCATTGCACCCACGACTGGTCGTTGATGGGGTTCGACAGCTGGGTCTCCTGCCAATCGCCGTTGTCGATACGCACTTCGACCTTCTGCACGCCGACGGGCTGAGCCCAGGCCATGCCCGCGATGGTCACGGTGCCCGCGGCGACGGGGGTGCCGATCTTGGGAGTGTCCACGCGCGACGACAGCTTGATGGGCGCCTGCGCCGCGTAGCCGCGGGGCGTCCAATAGGCCTCGTCCTTGTCGAAACGGGTGACGGTGAGCTTGGTGACCCACTTGGTCGCCGAGACGTAGCCGTACAGGCCGGGGACCACCATGCGCACGGGGAAGCCGTGCTCGAAGGGGAGCGGCTCGCCGTTCATGGCCACCGCGAAGATCGCGTCGAGGTTGTCGTCCACCAGCGCCGAGAGGGGGGTGGATGCCGTGTACCCGTCGACGCTCTCGGAGAGCACCATGTCGGCGTCGGCCTGCGGTCCCGCCATGCGCAGGATGTCGCGGATGGGGACACCGGTCCAGATGGCGTTTCCGACCAGATCGCCGCCGACCTCGTTCGACACGCACGTGAGGGTCACGCCGTACTCGTCGAGGCCGCGGTTGACGAGGTCGTCGAAGCTCAGCTCGATGGGGGTGTCGACCATGCCGTCGATCTGCAGACGCCAGGTGGTGGGGTCGACGTTCGGCACCGTGAGGGCGGTGTCGACGCGGTAGAAGTCGCTGTTGGGGGTGATGATCGGGCTCAGGCCCTCGATCTCCCAGTTAGCGCCGTCGGGGACGGTGACGGTGCGGCGGGCCGACGGCAGGCGCAGGGCGTCGCGGGCCGCGGCGACCGACGAGGTGGTGGCGTTGAGCACGCGGGCGCCGACACCGACGACGACGGCGCCGAGTGCGGTCAGACCGGTGAACAGCAGGAACTGGCGGCGGTCCGTTCCGGCGGTCTCGCCGTCGCGGTTCCGGGCGGCTCCGATCCAGCGCTTCAGGCGCCCGATCGCCAGCACCAGCACGGCGACGCCGGCGATGGTGCCGACCACCGGCGGCAGCCACGACAGGGCGCCCGCTCCCGCGCGCGTGATGATCGCGGCGGTGGCGAGGATGCCGCCGATGCCCAGCAGGACCGCCCCGACGAAACGGAAGCGGTACTCGAGCACACCGGCGACGGCGGCGGCGACGGCGGCACCGAGGCCCACACCGACGAGCAGGGCGATCTTGTCGGACTCGCCGAAGAGCGTGATCGCCAGCTCCTTCAGCGGGCGGGGCACGATGTCGACGATGAACGAGCCGACGGCCAGGACCGGGCTCGCGGATCGCGCGAACAGCGCCGCGAGAAGTTCGGCCACGGCGAGCAGCGCGGCGGCCGCGACGATGCCGGCCAGCGCGGCCCAGGGCCACGCGTGCGGCTTGCGCGTCGTGGTCGTGTCGGTGGCCCGTGCCCGGGTGTCGGTCGTCATGGCATCCCTCGCTCCTGGGGGCACGCGCGCGTGCTCCCGTCTCACCTTATGTTCGGAGCGGGAGGGGGATCGGATGCCGGGATCCCCTCGTTCCGCGCCGCCTGCGTCGCGCCCGCGGGCGCCAGCGCGAACGCGGCCACACCGGTCGCGATGAGTGCCAGCGCGATCGCGAGTCCGGGGGTGAGCGGCTCGGCTAGCAGCGGGACCGCGAGGAGCGCTGTGAGGACCGGGCTGAGCGCTCCGGCGGCGGCGGGGATGCTGCTGCCTAGGTGCTTCACGGCGACCACGTAG
>NZ_QAJB01000426.1:0-1395 GCF_003061325.1 Microbacterium sp. HMWF026 | reverse complement strand
GTGCCGCTTTCGAGCAGGATGGCGTCGAAGGACTCCCCCGTCGGCTCGATGCCGACCCGGTCGAGGGCTCCGCCCTCGGTGTCGAGCAGCGCGAGGGCGAACAGGAACGGCTTCACCGCCGATTGCACGCTCACGGTCACGTCGGCCTCGGTGCTGACGCGCACGGTGCCGTCGGGCAGGGCGAGCGCGATGCCGCACAGGCCGGGGTCGGCGCCGGCGAGGGCGGGGATGCTGTCGTCGACCCGGCCGTCCCGGTGGTGCCGCACACGTTCGCGCAGCGCCTCGACGTCGTAGCGGGAGGGATCGGGGTGCGGGGTCACTCCCCCAGCCTCCCAGGCATCGGGCGGGCGCGCCCGGGATTGCGTTTTCCGGCGCTCAGTACAGCCCGCGGTCGGCCAGCGCGGCCCGCAGGATCGGAGTCAGCCGCTCCGCGAACGCCGGCGTGACGTGCGTGTCGTCGTAGCGGACGGGCGTGTCACCGGCGAAGGCGGGGCAGATTCCCTGCCAGCAGGTGAACGGCAGGGCGCTGATGGCGGCATCGCCGGTCGTCGCGGCCTGCGCCTCGGCGGCGGTCTGCATCTGCGTCCACACGTCGTCGACCGCCGAGAGGCAGGCGCTCGGTCCCGTCACCGGCGAGAAGCAGCGCCCGAGATCGGCACCGTGCGGCGGGGGCGCGAGGTACACGGTGCGCCCCGGCGGCGCCCAGGCCGAGACCAGGCGGGCGGTGGCGGATGCCAGGTCGCCGGCGCCCAGGTCGCGTCCGTCGACCGAGCGGGCCAGGGTGAACGCGTTCGACACCACCACCAGATCGGCGGGTGCGGCCGACACCAGGGCCGACACCTCGCGCTTGCGCGCGTCGCAGCCGGCGGTGACCGCTGGGTCGCGACTCTCGATCAGGACGTCGGTGAAGCGGCATCCGTACATCCCGACGGTCGTCACCCGCCACGCACCCCCGCTCTCGGCGGCGAGCCGCGCGAACGCGGGAGCGTAGGCCATGGCGCTGGAATCGCCGACGAGGTACAGGTGATGGGCGGCGCCGGGGTCGCCCCACGAGCAGGAGTCGGCATCCGGAGTGCGATCCGGGGTGAAGCAGTCGTGGGCGGGGTTGGCCGACGAGGAGTCGCGCAGTGCCTGGTCGAGCGAGGGATGAAGCGTCGGCCAGGCATCGGCGGTCGTCGCGGCGGCGAGCTGGCCCTGGAGCGTCGCGAGAGC
Source organism: Microbacterium sp. HMWF026 (assembly GCF_003061325.1). Lineage (NCBI taxonomy): Bacteria > Bacillati > Actinomycetota > Actinomycetes > Micrococcales > Microbacteriaceae > Microbacterium > Microbacterium sp. HMWF026. The sequence continues at coordinate 183 of NZ_QAJB01000426.1, read as the reverse complement.
GTCGTCGGCGTCGACAGCCGCCTCGGTCGACGCGGGTGCTGCGGTCGGCATGCCCGGCAGGGCTGGTGCGCCGTAGGCGAGGAGCACCGCGAGGACGGTCGCGCCGGCGCCGATGACCAGAGAGGTCAGGCCCATCGCAGCGCGCGGCGCGAAGCGCTCGCGCCACGTCGCCCAGTCCTCGGT
>NZ_QAJB01000425.1:0-4516 GCF_003061325.1 Microbacterium sp. HMWF026 | reverse complement strand
CGGTTGCAGGATGTCGCCGAGTTGTCAGCAGGGTGCAGTCTCGCGGATGCCACCCCGCCCAGGCGCGCGCCGACGCCGGACCGTTCGCGGGTGCGGCCGAACCGCCGGGTGGCAGCGCTGGAACCGGCGGCTGCGTCGGCCGCGGCGGCGGCGGCGAGACAGCATCGCCCTGACAACTCGGTTGCAGGATGTCGCCGAGTTGTCAGCGGGATGCAGTCTCGCGGATGCCTGCCGCAGCCGCAAACGACCGCGGGGCCGCCCGGCGAACCGGACGGCCCCGCGGCCAGGGACGGGCTCAGAAGCCGTTGGCGGCGAGCCACTCCGACGCGATGTCGGCCGAGGACTGCTGGTCGACGGTCGACTTGACGTTCAGCTCGACCAGACCCTCGGGGGTGAGGGCGGCGCTGACCTTGTTCAGCACGTCCGACACCTCGGAGGCGACGTTCGAGTTGACGACGGGCACGACGTTCGACGCGAGGAACAGGCCCTTGGGGTCGGTCAGCGTGACGAGGTCGTCGGTCTGGATGCGCGGGTCGGCCGTGTAGACGTTCGCGACCTGGATCGTGCCGGCGACGAGGTCGTCGACGGTGGTCTCACCGGTGGGCGAGAACTGCACGGTGACGCCGTAGGTCGACTGCAGGCCGGTGGGGCCGTAGGGACGCTCGGCGAGCTCGGCGTTGCCACCGAGGGTCAGCCCCGAGGTGACCTTGGACAGGTCGGCGATCGAGGTGAGGCCGTTGGCGTCGGCGAAGGCCTTGGTGACGGTGTACGAGTCCTGGTCGGTGGCCTCGGACTGGTCGAGCACCTCGAGGCCCTCGGGCAGCGCGGCCGGCAGCGCGGCGTACACGTCGTCGGCGGTGCGCGCCTCGGTGTCCTTCTCGAAGAACTGCAGCAGGTTGCCCGTGTACTCGGGGAACACCGAAACGGTGCCGTCCTCGAGCAGCGGGATGTAGGCGTCGCGCTGGCCGATCTGGAACTGACGCGTGACCGTCTTGCCGGCCTTCTCGAGTGCCTGGGCGTAGATCTCGGCGATGATCTCGTTCGAGTAGTACGCCTGCGAGCCGACGACGATCGTGTCGGACGAGCCGCTGGCGTCACCGCCGCCGTTGCTCAGCGGGTCGCTGGACCCGCCGCTGCAACCGGCGAAGGCGAGCGAGGCGACCGCGAGGCCGGCGATGAGGCCGAGGCCCTTCTTGGTTCGTGCTGTGAACATGGGTGCTCTCTTTTCTGGTGATTCGGGATTCAGGTGGGTCAGGGGGTCGCCGGTGGCGCCGTCGGCGCTCCCACGGCGATCGCTTCGGCGCGGCGCTGACGGGCGCTGCGTCGCTGCGGCTGGGCGGCGCCGGCGGCGCGGATGCCGCGGGGCACGACGAGATGCTGCAGCAGCGCGAACAGCCCGTCGATGACCAGCGCGAGCACGGCGACGAGGATCGCTCCGCCGATGAGGATGTCGAACCGACGGAGCGGGATGGCCGCGATGATGTACTGCCCGAGGCCGCCGAGCCCGATGTACGCGGCGATCGTCACCGTGGCGAGCACCTGCAGCGTCGCGGCACGGATGCCGCCGACCAGCAGCGGTAGTCCGAGCGGCACCTCGATGCGCCAGAGGATCTGCGACTCGGTCATGCCCATCGAGCGTCCCGCGTCGATCACCCGGCGGTCGATGGCCTCGAAACCGGTGTAGGCACCCGCCAGCAGCGAAGGGATGGCGAGGACGACGAACGAGATGATCGCCGCCTCGGGCTTGTGCAGCACGCCAAGCAGCAGCGTCAGCAGGATCAGCAGGCCGAACGAGGGGATCGCGCGGGCGGCGCCCGAGATCGCGACGGCGGTCTCTCGTCCCTTGCCGGTGTGGCCGATGAACCACCCCAGCGGGATCGCGATCGCCCCGGCGATCAAGACCGCCACGGCGGTGTAGAGCAGCTGGATGCCGATGGCCAGCGGGATCGAGTCGAACTGGCCCGACTCCCCCGAGAAGATCCAGGCGATCGCGTCGCCGAGCAGGTTCATGCTTTCACCAACGTCCGGTTGGCCTGGCGAGAGACGGTCTTGGTCGCGCGGGTCCAGGGCATCAGCAGGCGTCCCGCGAGCACGAGGATCAGGTCGATCACGAGGGCGAGCACGACGACGGCGACCACCCCGGCGAACACCTCGGGGATGATGCGGCGCTGCAGCCCGTTGGTGAACAGGTAGCCGATGTTCTGGATGCCGACGAGGATGCCGACGGTCGCGAGCGCGATCGTGCTGGCCGAGGCCACGCGGAGCCCCGCGAGGACCACGGGCCCCGCGAGGGGGAACTCGACCGCCCGGAAGCGACGGAACGAGCCGTACCCGATGGCCGTGGACGCCTGGCGGACGCCCGCGTCGACCGAGTCCAGCCCGTCGGCGACGGCGCGGACGAGGATCGCCACGGCGTAGATCGCCAGGGCGACGATCAGGTTGGTCTCGCTGACGATGCTGTACCAGCCGGTCACGACCGGGACGAGGATGAGCAGAGCGAGCGAGGGGATCGTGTACAGCAGACCCGTGATGGTGATGACACCGCTGCGCACCAGACGGTAGCGCCAGGCGACCCACCCGAGCGGGATGCTGATGACGAAACCCACCACGAGGGCGATGAGGCTCTGGCGCAGATGCACCAGCGTCAACTGCCCGATGAGATCGAGGTTGTTCCCTACCCAGTTCACGGGTGAGCGTCCTCCACCAGGGCACCCTGGGTGCGGCCCTCGGCATCCACCACGACCGTTCCGGTGGCGGTCTGCTTGAGATGCAACGCGCGCTTGCCCTTGACCGCGCCGATGAAGCTGGCCACGAAGTCGCTCGCCGGGTTCTCGACGATCTCGCTGGGGGTGCCAACCTGCGCCACCTTCGCGCCCTTCTCGAGGATGACCACCTGGTCGCCCAGAAGGAACGCCTCGTCGATGTCGTGCGTGACGAAGACGATGGTCTTGCCGATCTCGCTCTGAAGGCGCAGAAGCTCCTGCTGCAGTTCGTCGCGCACGATCGGGTCGACGGCCCCGAAGGGCTCGTCCATCAGCAGGATGTTGGGGTCGGCGGCGAGCCCGCGGGCCACGCCCACGCGCTGCTGCTGGCCGCCCGAGAGCTGGCTGGGGTAGCGGTCCGCCATGGCGGTGTCGAGGCCGACGGTCTTCATCAGCTCGAGGGCGCGCGTGCGGGCCGCCTTGCGGTTCTGCCCCTGCAGCACGGGGACGGTGGCGATGTTGTCGGCGACGGTGAAGTGCGGCAGCAGCCCCGAGTTCTGCATGACGTAGCCGATGCTGCGTCGCAGCTGGACGGCCGGCTTGCCGCCGATGTCGTCGCCGTCGATGGTGATCGAGCCGGACGACGGCTCGACCATACGGTTGATCATGCGCAGCAGCGTCGTCTTGCCGCAGCCGGAGGACCCGACGAAGACGGTGGTCTTGCGCGAGGGGATGACGAGGTGGAAGTCGTCGACGGCGCGCGTGCCGTCGGGGAAGACCTTGGAAACGGCCGAGAACTCGATCATGCGACGACCCGACTCAGTCGGAGACCACGACCCTGCGGTCGAAGGCGACGTAGCCCGCGAAGTCCTTGCCCACCCGCTCCACCGCACCGTCGCGCAGGTCGGGGTAGGACCAGGCACCGTCGGCCAGCTCCGCGCCGTCGAGGGAGACGTTCCAGTACTGCGCGGCACCCTTCCAGGGGCAGGTGTAGGGAGTGGGGCTCTGGGTGAGCGCGCCCTCGCGCACCGCCTGCGGCGGGAAGTACCAGTTGCCCTCGATCGAGGCCAGGTCGTCGCGGTCGGCTTCGGCGATCACGACGCCGTCGAGCACTGCCTTCATGGGAACCCCCTTCGTGGCACCCCGCGGGCACGGCACCCGTCGGTGGTGAGCCACCTTGATCGAGGCTAGCGAGATACCGATCGCGCCAGCCGAAGATTGCTCCCCGTGTCGACCTGGGCTATGGTGCCGTGCGGTCAGACCACACGCGCACCGGGTACTGGGCCGTGCACGTGCAGCGCCACCAGGCCCGCGGCGCTGAGGGTCACCTGCAGGTCGATGGCCGAGGACTCGTCGGCGACGAGAAAAGCCAGCGTCGGACCGGATCCCGAGACGATCCCCGCCAGGGCACCCGAGCCCTCGCCCCGCTCGAGGACGCGGGCCAGGTCGGGACGCAGGTGGAGGGCCGGCGCCTGCAGGTCGTTGCGCAGCGTCGCGGCGAGCATGCGCGCATCGCCCTGGCGCAGCGCGTGCAGCACATCGGGGTCGACCGCCGGCACGCGCCTCGCCGGACCGATGTCGACCGCGTGCCGTTCGCGGTGCGCGTCGAGCTCGCCGTAGACGACGGGCGTGGACATGCCCTCGTCGTTGGGGACGAGCACCCAGTCGAAGCGCCCGCGCGCGAGGGCGGGGCTCAGCTCGTCGCCGCGGCCGGTGCCCACGGCGGTACCGCCCAGCAGAGCGAAGGGGACGTCGGCGCCGAGGCGCGCTGCCAGGCGGGCCAGCTCGCTCACCGGCATGCCCAGGCCCCACAG
>NZ_QAJB01000424.1:0-7387 GCF_003061325.1 Microbacterium sp. HMWF026 | reverse complement strand
GAGATCGACCGCGCCGAGGGCGTGTCGTACGAGATCGGTTCCGGCGAGCTGCTCGAGGGCATCGACGAGGCCATCGAGTCGCTCACCGCCGACGAAGAGACCACGTTCCGCTCCAAGCTCGTCGGTGGCGAGCACGCGGGCGAAGAGGCCGAGGTGGCCGTCACGATCAAGGCCGTCAAGGAGCGCGAGCTTCCCGACGCCGACGACGACTTCGCGCAGATGGCGTCCGAGTTCGACACCATCGCCGAGCTGCGCGAGTCGCTCAGCGAGCGCGTGTCGCAGCAGGCCGTGTTCACGCAGGGTTCCGCTGCGCGCGACAAGTTCATCGAGGCGCTGCTCGAGGCCGTCGAGATCCCTGTCCCGCCGCAGCTCATCGAGGACGAGGTGCACCAGCACCTCGAGGGCGAGAACCGCCTCGAAGACGACGAGCACCGCGCCGAGGTCACCGAAGCGAGCGAGAAGCAGTTCCGTACGCAGATGGTCCTCGACAAGATCGCCGAAGAGGCCAACGTCCAGGTCTCGCAGGACGAGCTGACGCAGTACCTCATCCAGTCGGCCGCGCAGTACAACATGGCGCCGCAGGACTTCGTCAACGCGCTGCAGCAGGGCAACCAGCTGCCCGCGCTCGTCGGTGAGGTCGCCCGCAACAAGGCCCTCGCGATCGCGCTCGGCAAGGTCAAGGTCGTCGACACCGCCGGCAAGACCGTCGACCTGACCGGTTTCGTCGCCGTCGAGGGCGAAGAGCCCGTCGAAGGCGACGACGAGACGGTCGAGGCCGACGAGGCTCCCGCCGCCGACGAGGCCCCCGCCAAGGCGCCCGCCAAGAAGCGCGCCCCCGCCAAGAAGAAGGCCGACGCCGAGGCGCCCGCCGCCGACGAGGCTCCCGCCGATGAGGCCCCCGTGAAGGCGCCCGCCAAGAAGCGCGCCCCGGCCAAGAAGAAGGCCGACGCCGCCGAGTAAGTCCTGACGAAGGGGGTGGATGCCACGGCATCCACCCCCTTTCTCATCCCCACATGCCGTTGAGTGTCCAGGGCACGCCGCCCGACGACCTTCTCGTGCGGCGTGTCTTGGACACTCGACGGGTGAGGCACCGACCCCGTCGGGTGTGCGGAAGACCGCGCGGGATCGCGCGGCGCGTCTCGGACGCTCGACCCGAAGAAAGCAGAGAGTGATGCGACACCTGGACGACTGGCAGGACAGGGTGGATGCCGTCTGGGCCGACGACACGCTCGCCCCCGACGACGTGATCGCCCGCATCGACGCCCTCGCCGCCGAGCTGCCGGACGACGACCCGGTCGCCCTCTTCGAGCGCGCCGGGGCGCGCGACTCCGCCGGGGTCGAGGACGAGGCCGAGGTGCTGTACCGCCGTGCCCTCGCGATCGGGCTCGACGACGAGCGGCGCACGCGGGCGACGATCCAGCTCGCCAGCACGATCCGCAACCTCGGCAAGACGGACGAGGCGCTGGGGATGCTCCGGGCCGAGTACGAGCGCGAGCCGCGCGGGCCGCTGCACGACGCGGCCGCCGCCTTCTACGCCCTGGCTCTGGTGTCGAACGGGGAAGCCGAGCGGGCGGCATCCGTCGCTCTGCAGGCGCTGGCGCCGCACCTGCCCCGCTATACCCGTTCTGTGACCGGATACGCGCGAGAAATCGCCGATCACCTCGACTGATCCGCCCGCGGCGAACACGGCATCCGGTGTCGGAGCCCGCCGGTAGATTCGTTGCAGATCACCGGAAGAGGAGCACACATGCCCGAACCCCTTATGGCAACGAGCGTCTTCGACAGGCTGCTGAAGGACCGCATCATCTGGCTCGGTTCGGAGGTGCGTGACGAGAACGCCAACGAGATCTGCGCCAAGATCCTGCTGCTCGCGGCAGAGGACCCGCAGAAGGACATCTACCTCTACATCAACTCGCCCGGCGGCTCGATCACGGCCGGCATGGCGATCTACGACACGATGCAGTTCGTGCCGAACGACATCGTCACGGTCGGCATCGGCATGGCGGCGTCGATGGGTCAGCTGCTGCTGACCAGCGGCACCAAGGGCAAGCGGTACATCACGCCCAACGCGCGCGTGCTGCTGCACCAGCCGCACGGCGGCTTCGGCGGAACGTCGAGCGACATCCAGACGCAGGCGCAGCTCATCCTCGACATGAAGCGCCGCCTCGCCGAGATCACGGCGAACCAGACCGGCAAGAGCGTCGAGCAGATCAACGCCGACGGCGACCGCGACCGCTGGTTCACCGCGCAAGAGGCGCTCGAGTACGGCTTCGTCGATCACATGCGCGAGCACGCCACCGACGTCACCGGCGGCGGCGGAACCGCGGCCTGAGGCGAGAGGAAAAGGACACCATCATGAACATCCCCACCTTCGGCGGCGCCGCAGCGCACATGCCCAGCAGCCGCTACGTCCTTCCTCAGTTCGAGGAGCGCACGGCCTACGGCTACAAGCGCCAGGACCCGTACAACAAGCTGTTCGAAGATCGCGTGATCTTCCTCGGCGTGCAGGTCGACGACGCGTCGGCCGACGACGTCATGGCCCAGCTGCTCGTGCTCGAGTCGCAGGACCCCGACCGCGACATCATCATGTACATCAACTCGCCGGGTGGCTCGTTCACCGCCATGACGGCGATCTACGACACGATGCAGTACGTCTCGCCGCAGATCCAGACGGTCGTGCTCGGACAGGCCGCGTCCGCGGCATCCGTCCTGCTCGCCGCAGGCGCCCCCGGCAAGCGTCTCGCCCTGCCCAACGCCCGCATCCTGATCCACCAGCCCGCCATGGGCGAGGCCGGTCACGGTCAGGCGTCGGACATCGAGATCCAGGCGCAAGAGATCCTGCGCATGCGCACCTGGCTCGAAGAGACGATGGCCCGCCACACAGGCCAGGACGTCGCCAAGGTCAACAAGGACATCGACCGCGACAAGATCCTCTCGGCGCACGAGGCCATGGAGTACGGCATCGTCGACCAGGTGCTCACGACCCGCAAGCGTCAGCCTGCGGCTCTCACCGCCTGACCCGCTGCTCCTCGACGCCCCGCAGACCCGTTCCGGTCTGCGGGGCGTCGTCGCGCGCGGCGCCCCACGCGCTCGCGTGTGTTCGGCGCGCTCGCGTGTGTTCGGCTCCGCGGGGTCTCGCGCCGGAACCCGACCCGCGCCGGGTAGTGCCTCGAGACTGCACCCGGCTGACAAGTCGGCGACATCCTGCAACCGAGATGTCAGGGGAATGCCGTTTCGTGGCGCCGGCCGCGGTCGAGACCGCCCGGAAACCGACATCACGCCGCCCGCCGTGCTCCAGGGAATGACGCGGGGGGCGATCACGACACCGCCGAGAGCGCAAATGCCCTCGGTTCGCCCGGGCTCGGGTTAGGCTCGGGTAACACACCGGCGGGGGCCGGGTGACGGGAGGATCCGGCCATGGCACGCATCGGTGAGAGCGCCGACCTGTTCAAGTGCTCCTTCTGCGGCAAGAGCCAGAAGCAGGTGCAGCAGTTGATCGCCGGTCCCGGCGTGTACATCTGCGACGAATGCGTCGAGCTGTGCAACGAGATCATCGAAGAGCGCATGGCCGAGTCGTCCGCCGGCGAGGTCGCCGAGTTCGACCTGCCCAAGCCCCGCGAGATCTTCTCGTTCCTCGAGGAGTACGTCGTCGGTCAGGAGCCCGCCAAGCGCGCGCTGGCCGTCGCCGTCTACAACCATTACAAGCGCGTCCGGTCGCACGGCACCCTGCAGCCCGCCGAGGCCCGCGCCGAAGAGATCGACATCGCCAAGAGCAACATCCTGCTGCTCGGCCCGACCGGCTGCGGCAAGACCTACCTCGCGCAGACCCTCGCCAAGCGCCTGAACGTGCCGTTCGCGGTGGCGGATGCCACGGCCCTCACCGAGGCCGGCTACGTCGGCGAAGACGTCGAGAACATCCTGCTCAAGCTCCTGCAGGCGGCTGACTTCGACGTCAAGCGCGCCGAGACCGGCATCATCTACATCGACGAGGTCGACAAGATCGCCCGCAAGGCCGAGAACCCCTCGATCACGCGCGACGTATCGGGCGAGGGCGTGCAGCAGGCCCTGCTGAAGATCCTCGAGGGCACGGTCGCCTCGGTTCCGCCGCAGGGCGGCCGCAAGCACCCGCACCAGGAGTTCATCCAGATCGACACGACGAACGTCCTGTTCATCGTCGCCGGGGCCTTCGCGGGCCTCGAAGAGATCATCTCGGCCCGCGTCGGTAAGCACGGCGTCGGCTTCGGAGCACCGCTGCACCGCAAAGAGGACGCCCCCGACCTCTTCAGCGAGGCGCTGCCCGAGGACCTGCACAAGTTCGGCCTGATCCCCGAGTTCATCGGGCGTCTGCCCGTCGTGGCATCCGTGTCTCCGCTCGACCAGGACGCGCTGATGGAGATCCTCACGGCGCCCCGCAACGCCCTGGTCAAGCAGTACCAGCGCATGTTCGAGCTCGACGGCGTGCAGCTGGAGTTCGACGAGGACGCCCTGCGTGCGATCGCCGACCTCGCCGTGGCCCGCAAGACCGGGGCCCGCGGACTCCGCGCGATCCTCGAGGACGTACTCGGTCCGATCATGTTCGACGTGCCGTCGGCCGACGACATCGCCAAGGTCGTCATCACCCGTGCCGCCGTCGAGGACCGCGCGCAGCCGACGATCGTTCTGGCGCAGAAGCGTCGCAGCGCCTAGAGACCGGTTCGGGGCGTCGCGCCCGGCGCGCGGCCGCGGCAGGATGAGGGGATGCTCCCCGATCTGCAGCTTCCCGTCGTCCTGTCCAGCCGCGGCGGAGAGGTCGTCGTCCGCCGTGCGACCGTGACCGACCTCTCCGCGCTCATGTCCTTGCTCTCGGACGATGCGATCAGCGCGGCACGCGGCGACCGCGGCGATGATGCAGACGCCGAGGCCTACGGCGGCGCTCTGCGCAGCGTGCTCGAGGCGCCGCTGAACGACCTCCTCGCCGTGGAAGCGGCCGACGGCACGGTGGTGGGGACCCTCCAGCTCACGGTCATCCCCGGTATGGCGCGTCGGGGCGCCACGCGCATGCTCGTCGAGGCGGTGCGGGTGGCGTCGAGCGCGCGTTCCGGCGGGATCGGCAGCGCGGTGATGCGCTGGGTGATGCACGTCGCGGCGCCGGCGACCGGCGCGACCCTCGTGCAGCTCACCTCCGACGCCGCGCGCGTCGATGCCCACCGGTTCTACACGCGACTGGGCTTCGCCGACTCCCACATCGGCTTCAAATACACGCTGTGACGCCCCGGGCCCGTGCGCACGACGCACCCGGGCCCGGAATCGCGTCAGCCTGCGAGACCTCGGCGCTCCAGCAGGGGCTGGATCTCGGCATCCCGTCCGCGGAAATCCCGGTAGGCCGCGAGGGGGTCGCCCGAACCGCCGACGCCCAGCAGACGATGGCGGAATCGGTCGCCGTTCTCGCGCGTGAGTCCGCCGTTCTCGCCGAACCACTCCACGGTGTCGGCGTCGAGCACCTCGCTCCAGATGTACGAGTAGTAGCCCGCGCTGTACCCGCCCGAGAACACGTGCGCGAAGTACGTCGAGGCGTATCGCGTCGGAACGACGGGGTTGTCGAGCCCGATGTCCGCGAGGGCCGCCGCCTGGAAGGTCGCGACGTCGATGTCGGCCGACGCCTCGTCGAGTGAGAGGGTGTGCCACGCCTGGTCGATCCAGGATGCCGCCAGGTACTCGCTCGTGGCGAAGCCCTGGTTGAACGCCTCGGAGTCGTGCAGGCGTTCGACCACGTCGGCCGGCAGCGGTTCATCGGTGTCGATGTGCCGCGCGTAGTTCGAGAGGATCTCGGGCCAGAGGATCCACATCTCGTTCACCTGGCTGGGGAACTCGACGAAGTCCCGGTACACCGCGGTGCCCGCGAAGTGCGGGTAGGTGACGGTCGCGAAGAGGCCGTGCAGGGCATGACCGAACTCGTGGAACAGGGTCGTGACCTCGTCGAGCGTCAACAGCGTCGGGGTGCCGGGGGCGGGCTTGTTCACGTTCAGGTTGTTCACCACGACCGGGGCGGTCCCGCGCAGCGCCGACTGCGTGACGATCGAGTTCATCCACGCGCCGCCGCGTTTGGTGTCGCGCGTGTACAGGTCGAGCAGGAACAGCCCGAGCTCACTGCCGTCGGCGTTGTGCACCTCGAACACGCGGACCTCGGGGTGGTAGCCCTGCAGGTCGTGCCTTTCGGTGACACGGATGCCGTACAGCTGCTCGGCCGCGAAGAACACGCCGTCGCGCAGCACCCGCTCCGCCTCGAACCACGGGCGCAGCGCGGCACGGTCGAGGTCGTACTTCTCGGCGCGCACCTTCTCGGTGTAGAACGCCCAGTCGTGGGCCTCGATCCGGATGCCGTCGGCGTCCGCGATCCGCTGCAGGGCGGCCTGTTCGTCGAGGGCGTTCGCGGCGGCCGGAGCCGCCAGACGCCGCAGCAGCGACTCGACGGCGTCGGGGGAGCCGGCGGTCTGATCGGCGAGCGCGGCCGCGGCGTGCGAGGAGTAGCCGAGCAGGGCTGCGCGTTCGGCTCGCAGGCGCACGATCTCGCGCAGCACCGGGCGGTTGTCGTGTGCGTTGTCACGCGCCGCGCGCGAGCGCGACGCCTCGAGCAGCCGTCGGCGGCTCTCGCGGTTCGTCAGAGACGACAGGTACGGGTGCCCGGTGTAGAGCGTGAGGGTGACGACGTACCGACCGTCGAGTCCGCGGCTCGTCGCGGCCTGCGCGGCGGCCGAGAGCTCGCCGTCGCCGAGCCCGTCGAGCTCTGTGGCATCGTCGAACACGACGGCGAGGTCGTTCGTGTCGGCGAGCAGGTTCTTCTCGAAGGTGGTCGTCAACACGGACAAGCGCTGGTTGAGGTCGGTCAGACGCTGCTTCTGCGCGGCATCCAGACCGGCGCCGGCCAGCGCCATCTCGCGGTGGTGACGTTCCACCAGGTAGCGGCTCTCGGCATCCAGGTTCAGATCGTCCAGCTGCTCGTGCACCGCGGCGATGCGGGCGAACAGAGCGGCATCGAGCTGGATCGCGTCGCGGTGGGCGGACATGAGGGGCGCGAGCTGCTCTTCGACGGCCTGGATCTCGGGCGTGCCGTCGGCGCCCGTCACGGTGTAGAACGTGCGCGAGACACGACCGAGCAGCTCTCCGCTGCGCTCGAGGGCGACGAGCGTGTTCTCGAACGTCGCCGGCTCGGTCTGGCTGGTGATCGCGTCGACCTCGGCCCGCTGAGCGGCGAACGCTTCGCGGAAGGCGGGGAGGTAGTGCTCGGACCGGATGCTGCCGTAGGGCGGCAGATCGTAGGGGAGCGCGGGGGAGGACAGCAGGGGATTGGGGGCATCCGTCATCGGTCCAGCCTAGGCGGCGGACCGTGCGCGGTCACGGAGAGGAACGG
>NZ_QAJB01000423.1:0-2315 GCF_003061325.1 Microbacterium sp. HMWF026 | reverse complement strand
CCGCACGCCCTGCACCGACCCGGGCGCCCGCCGGCCGGCCCACCGCGGCTCCTTCGGGCGCGCAGACGGTCGAGATCGACCCGCCGAGGCGCCTGACCCTCTCGTACGCGCCGCAGCGCGACAACGCCCCCGACGGGGGCGAGATCGTCTGGACCTGGGTTCCCTACGAGGAGCGCGACGGACGCGGAAAAGACCGCCCCGTGCTGGTGATCGGCCGAGCGGATGTCACCCGCTCCTACGCCGTGCGCCTGACGAGCAAGCCGCACGACGGCGACCGTCAGTATCTCGCCCTGGGCACGGGGGAGTGGGACCCGCAGCGGCGTCCGTCATGGGTCGACGTCGAGCAGCTGTACCTCGTACCCGACGCCGCGATGCGCCGCGCAGCCGCGGCCCTGGACCGCGCCCGGTTCGACACCGTCGCGTCGGCGCTGCGCGCGCGCTACGGCTGGACGCGCGGCTGAACGGAGCCGCCTCGATGAGAGCGGCGTGAGAGTGCTCTCATCTGCGCGAAAAAGCATCTGCCGACGCTACGTTTCGGCGCGCGGCGACACTAGCGTGATCGCGTGTCGCTGGATCCCGAAGACGCCTTCGCGCAGGTCGAGGCCGACGTGCGTCGTGCCGAGATCCGCGCGGCGCAGATGCCCGCGTTCGAGGCCGCGGTCGCCGCGGCACGCGGCACGGGACGTTCGCGTGCCCGCGACATCGTCGTGCAGGTCGATGCGGCTGGGCGCGTCGTCGACCTGCGGCTGAGCGAACCCGCCCTGACCCGGGGCGCGAGCCGTTTGGCGGCCGACCTGCTCGCGACGATCCGCGACGCCGAGGCGGACGCGCACCGGGCGACCCTACGGGCGGTGTCGGATCTGCTCGGCGCCGATGACCCCATCGTCGCCCAGTTGCGGGATGCCGCCGTCCCCGACGCTTCCGAGAGGACCGCCCATGGCCGATGACATCACCGTCGACGTCGACCTGCTGCGTCAGCACGCGGCTTTCGTCGACTCGCTCGTGGGGGACGTGGAATCGGCGCTCTCGGCACTGCGCGGCGGCGACCTGCTGCCCGACGCCTTCGGTCTGCTGTGCGCCTTTCTCGTGCCCCCGGGACAGGCGCTCGCGGCCGCGGCGACCGTCCTACTGGGCGAGGACGCATCGATGCTGATGCGGACCGCGGGCGAGCTGCGGCGCACCGCCGAGCAGTGGGAGCGCTTCGAGGACGACACCGTCACGGCGCTGCGCGCGCTCGACGCGGCGATGGGTGCGCGATGAGCGCCCCGGTGGCGCCCGGGACGACGTTCTCGGGCTCGCGGGTGATCGACTCCGGCCGGGCCCTGGCCGACGCCGTGCGCGACGGGCGGTGGCTCGAGGGGGGAACCGCTCTGCTCGACACCCTGGGCGATGCCGCGGCCGCGCTGACGGATCCCCTCGCGACCCTGACGTCGTGCGGACTGGGCTGGGTCATGGAGCATCTGAAGCCGCTCAGCACGTGGCTCGAGCAGCTGACCGGCAGCGCGGCGAACGTGGCGCAGGTCGCCGCGCAGTGGACCTCGACGGGCGCGTCGATGCGCCGTGCGGGCGCCGACCTCTCGCGGCGGCTCACCGACCTCGACGGCATGAGCGGCGGCAGCATCGCGGCCTATGTGCGGTTCGCCACCGACGCCGCGCGGCACCTCGCCGCCTCGGGCGGATGGGCCGAGGCGGCCGCGAGCGGACTGGTCTCGGCATCCACTCTCGTGACCCGCATGCAGGGCGTGGTCAAGACGGCGATCTCGAAGGTCGTCGCCACGGCGATCGAGGCCATGGCGGTGGTCGCCGCGTCGTTCGGTCTGGGCATGGGCTACGCGATCGCGCGTGTCGTCACGAAGGTCAACGAGATGGTCACCAGAGTCGTTCGCCCGCTGCGGGCCGTGCTGGGGTCGGTGACGGCCCTGACGGGGCTCGTGCGGCGTCTGCGGGGCGTGTTCGACGAGACATCCACCACCACCACCGCGGCGCTGCGCGGGGGAGCGCGGACGGTGCGTCTGGATGCGGGCCCGATCGTCGACGCCTCGGCGGCGACGCGCTACGCGAGCACGGCCGCATACGACCTGCGCGCCGCCGGACAACGCGCGGACGCCATGACCCGTGCCTTCGCACCCCTGACGGTCGCGGGCGTCGGGAGCGGTGTCGTCCTCTCGGGCGCGGAGCCCACGGCTGATGGCCCCCTGGACGGCCGCGCCACCCTCGACGTGTCGCGTCCCGGTCCGACATCGTCGCTCGGGCACGCCGGCTCGTCGCCCGGCGTCGGTCCCGCGCCCGGCACGCTCGGCGGGGTCACGGGTGGG
>NZ_QAJB01000422.1:0-1336 GCF_003061325.1 Microbacterium sp. HMWF026 | reverse complement strand
GGGCGATGCTGCTCATGGTGTGCTCCTTGACGGGGAGAGATTCGCACCCCGGCCTCGGCCGGGAGGCCGGGGTGCGAATCTGTATTCCGAATCTATCTTCGATAGTGCAGGGGTGTCAACAACCCGTGAGTCGGAGAGGAATCGAACGCGACACGCGCGGAGGTCCGTGCGTTCCGCCTCGATCACCGGATACGGTTTCGACACGGAGACCTCATCACCAACCTCCGACATTCGAAGATCCGCCGTCTTTCCGCGGCGCGAGGGGAGCCCAGATGACCGACGCGACGACCGCCGCCGGCCGCGAACGACCGCAGACGCGGCGGCGCAAGAACCTCAGCGACAAGCAGCTCGCGATCCTCGAGGTCATCCAGCGCTCGATCGCCCGGCACGGCTATCCGCCGAGCATGCGCGAGATCGGCGACGCGGTCGGACTCAAGTCACTGTCCAGCGTCACCCACCAGCTCAATCAGCTCGAGCTCAGCGGCTACCTGCGACGCGACCCCGGCAAGACCCGCGCGATGGAGGTGCTGATCGACCTCCCCGGCGCCGCCGCCGAGAACCCGGCCGACACCGCCCCGGCGCTCGGGGATGCCGCCCTGGTCCCCCTCGTCGGCCGCATCGCCGCGGGAGTGCCCATCACCGCCGACCAGCAGGTCGAAGAGATCTTCCCGCTCCCCCGGCAGCTGGTCGGCAAGGGCGAGCTGTTCATGCTCAAGGTGTCGGGGGATTCCATGATCGACGCGGCGATCTGCGACGGCGACTGGGTCGTCGTGCGGTCGCAGGCGACGGCGGAGAACGGTGAGATCGTCGCGGCCATGCTCGACGGCGAGGCGACCGTCAAGACGTTCCGCCGCCGCGACGGGCACACCTGGCTGCTGCCGCGCAACAGCGCCTTCGAGCCGATCCTCGGCGACGAGGCGGTCGTCCTCGGCCGGATCGTCGCGGTCCTGCGCACGGTCTGACCCGCGGGGAACCGAAAAAGCGGCCCGGGCGGGTGAACCCTGCCCGCTGCGGCGGGGCGCCCTGCACCCGGTCTCCTACGGTGGGGGGACGAGCCCGAGAGCGAGAGCCATGCCGTCCACCGACACGACCTCCCCGACCGACGAACCCGCGCCTTCTTCTCCGCCCCCGCCGGAGCCCATCGCGGCGGACGCCCCCGCCGAGGTCGGTGCGGACAGCTCGCCCGCAGCGACGCCGGCCCCCCTCGCCGACGTGGCGGGAGCGCTCGCGACGGGAACCCCCGCGCTATCAGCGCCCTCGCGCCGTCGGCCGCGCCGCAGCACGATCGTGCTCGGCGCCGCTCTCGCCGCGGTCCTCGTGGCGACCGGTGCCGGGG
>NZ_QAJB01000004.1:0-6810 GCF_003061325.1 Microbacterium sp. HMWF026 | reverse complement strand
CGAGACGACCGCGCGGCTGATCGCGCCCGACCTGCGCGGACGCGGACGCAGCACGGCCATGTCAACGTCGGGGGGCGCATCCCCCCTCGCGCGCCACGCCGACGACCTCGTCGCCGTGCTCGACGCGAAGGGCATCGACCGGGCCGTTGTCGTGGGGCACTCGATGGGGGCGTTCGTCTCGCTCGTGCTCGCCGACCGGCATCCGGAGCGGATCGACCGCGTGGTCCTCGTCGACGGGGGTCTTCCGCTCGACCTTCCCGCGGGGATGCACCCCCGCGACGCGGTGCGTCACGTGCTCGGGCCCACCGCCGCCCGCCTCGACATGCGGTTCGCCACCGCCCGCGCCTACCGGGACTTCTGGCGGGCGCACCCGGCGTTCACGGGCAGGGAGGACCCTTTGCTGGACGCCTACTTCGCGTACGACCTGCGGGGAACGCCCGGACAGCTGCGCCCGGCGACGACCTTCGCGACCGTGGAGGCCGATTCGATCGACCAGAACACCGGAGCGGCGATCGCGCGGGCCAGAGAGCGGATGCCGCGCCCCACCGCCCTGCTCGTGGCCGAGCGGGGGCTGCGCGGTGAGACGCCGCCGCTGTACCCCGATGTGCAGGCCCTCCGCAGCGCCTACCCCGCTCTCACGACGACGCGCCGGGTGCCGCACGTCGACCATTACTCGATCGTCATGTCGGCACCCGGCGCGAGAGCCGTGGTGCGGGCGGTGGGGTAGCCGCCTCGGGAGTCTTACGCGGCGTCGCCCACCAGGACGGCGGCGCCCTCGTCTGCGGCATCCGGGTGCGCTCCGTCGACGTGGGCGAGCAGACGCCGACCGAACAGGATGCACAGCGCCGACAGGGCGACCGAGCCGGCGGCCATCACGTAGGGAAGACCGGCGCCGTACGCGTGCCAGAGCAGCGCGGCGAGCGGGGGAGCGACGGCGCCACCGAGGAAGCGCACCGCGGAGTACGCCGACGACGCGACCGAACGCGGCAGGTCGGTGGCCTCCATCACGGCCTCGGTCAGCGCGGTGTTGACCACGCCGAGCACGAGACCGCCGACGATGATGCAGACGACGAGAGCCGCAGCCGACGACACGATGAACGCCGCGAGCAGCAGATCGACCGCGAGCAGCGGCAGCGCGACCAGCAGCACCGAAGTCAGGCGCATGCGCCGCAGCAGCAGCGGGGCGACCCACACGCTCGTGATCGCGAGTCCCACGCCCCAACCGAAGAAGGTGAGGCCGATCCCCATCGCACCGAAGCCCAGGGGGAACGGCGAGAACGCCAGCAGCGTGAAGAAACCGATGTTGTAGAACAGCGCGGTCGCGGCCAGGATCGCCAGCGCCGGACGCCCCAGCGCACGGAAGGGGGCGCTGAAGGGCAGCGGGGTCCGCGCCGGGGCGGGACCGCGCAGCAGCACCATCACCGCGACGAACGCGATCGCCATCAGCCCGACGACGCCGAAGAACGGACCGCGCCAGCTGACCTCGCCCAGCACGCCGCCTAGCAGCGGGCCCACGGCGATGCCCAGGCCCAGGGCGGCCTCGTACAGGATGATCGCGGCCGAGCTGCCGCCCGAGGCGGCGCCGACGATCGTGGCGAGCGCGGTCGAGATGAACAGGGCGTTGCCCAGGCCCCAGCCGGCACGGAAGCCGATCACGGCATCCACGCTCCCGCTGATCGCGCACAGGAACGAGAAGACCACGATGAGTCCCAGGCCCACCAGCAGGGTGGCCTTGGCGCCGATGCGGCTCGAGATCCAGCTCGTGACGAGCATCGCCAGTCCCGTCACCACGAGGTAGCTGGTGAACAGCAGCTCGGTCTCGACCGGCGACGCCTTCAGCGACTCGGCGATCGCGGGCAGGATCGGGTCGACCAGACCGATCCCCATGAACGCCACGACGCACGCGAACGCGACGGCCCACACTTGGGCGGGCTGTTTCCAGACACTGGGTGCTGCTGCGGTACCGGTGCTCACCGGACGGCCTCCTTCTGCTCGATTCGTGAAGAGTTGTCGCGCGACCCGACGGGAACGAGTCCCACGCGCGTCGACAGCGCCGACGCGGCGACTCCGACCGCCTCCCATTCGTCGTCCGTCAGATCGGCGACGTGGGGCGACAGGGCGGCGCGGAACTGCTCGTACCACCGCTCCAGGGCCGCGAGGCCCTGGTCGGTCGCGGTGACGACGCTGACCCGGGAATCGCCGGGATGGGCGGTGCGGGCGACGAGGCCGGCGGCATCCATCTGATGCACCAGCCGGGTCATGCCCGGCTGCGTGACACGACTCAGCGTGGCCAGGTCGCCCAAGCGCTGCGGGCCGTGATCGCGCAGCAGCGTCAGTGTGCGCCACTGGGCGGCGGGAGCCTCGCTCTGGGTGTCGAGGGCCGCGATGCGCGTGAGGGCGTGCACCGCGAGCAGGAGTCGCTGCAGGTCGTCGTCGCGGGTCATGCAGATAAGTATACCCCTGTTATATACCTAGGGTATTGATAGCAGGGGGATGCCCCGGCTCCCGCGCTGTCACCGCGGAGGGGTGGATGCCGCGGCTACCGCGCCGCGATCCGCGTGGACAGCTGGTGAGCATGCGCCAGCAGGATCCGCCCCAGCTCCGCGAGGCGCTCGCCGCCGAAGCGGAACTCCACGCCCGTCAGGCTGAGGGCCCATTGCGGATCGCCCGTGCGCGTGAACACCGCCGCCCCCACGCCCCAGCTGCCCTCGACGATCAGGCCCGGATTGACCGCGTACCCGCGCGCCTTCGTGTCGGCGATCCGCGACCGCAATCGTGCGGGGGAGTGCGAGGCCCCCCACTTCGCGGACAGCTCCGGATGCCGCTCGAGATACGCGTCCACATCCTCGGGTGGCAGGAAGGCCAGGATCGCCAGCCCCGCCGACGCCACCCCGAGCGGGAAGCGCACCCCCTCCGACAGCACGAACGACCGGATCGGAAAGCTCCCGTCCTCGCGGACGAGGCAGACCGTCTCGTCGCCGCGCCGCACCGACAGGAACGCACTCTCCTCCGTCCGCACCGCGAGAGAGCGGACGATGTCGCGTGCGATCGCGGTGATGTCGAAACGGGATGCCGCCACACTCCCCATCAGGAACAGTTCCGGCCCCGGCAGCCAGTGTCCGCTCGCGTCGTCGCGGTCGACGAGACCCTCGACGCGCAGGGCGCTCAGCAGGCGATGCGCCGTCGGCCGGGTCAGTCCCGCCTCGCGCGCGAGGTCCCCGACGCCGGCGCCGCCGTCGCCGGCCGAGGTGACGAGGCGGAGGAGGTGCGCGGCGCGGGCGATGGCCTGTGCGCCGGGGACGGCGGAAGGGGATGCCGAGGCGGCGGGCGAAGCGGGGGTGTCCACCATGTGGACGCTACGCGCTGCGGCATCCACATGACAAGAACGCGGTGGCCCCGCGTCGGCGCCCCGACCGACAGTGGAACCACGCTGTTACGAAGGAGTCCGCGTGATCGACACGACCCTGTTCCCGCCCGCGCCGCGCGGCGCCATCACCCGCGGAGGACGCTCATGATCGATAAGACCGTCGCGTCCGCCGCCGAGGCCGTCGCCGACATCGCCGACGGGTCCTCGCTCGCCGTGGGCGGCTTCGGTCTGTCGGGCAACCCCATCGCGCTGATCGAGGCGCTGCTCGCCCAGGGCACCCGCGACCTGTCGGTCGTGTCGAACAACTGCGGCGTCGACGACTGGGGGCTGGGCGTCCTGCTCGGTGCCGGTCGCATCCGCAAGATGACCTCGTCGTACGTGGGCGAGAACAAGGAGTTCGAGCGGCAGTTCCTCTCGGGCGAGCTCGAGCTCGAGCTCACGCCGCAGGGAACGCTCGCCGAGAAGCTGCGTGCCGGGGGTTCGGGCATCGCCGCGTTCTACACCCAGACGGGCGTGGGTACGCAGGTGGCCGAGGGCGGCCTTCCGCGACGGTACGACGGCTCGGGCGGCGTCGCCGTCGCCTCGCCCGCGAAAGACGTCCGCACGTTCGAGGTCGACGGAGAGCCTCGCGAGTTCGTCCTCGAAGAGGCCATCACCACCGACTACGCGCTCGTGCACGCCTGGAAGGGCGACCGCCACGGCAACCTCGTCTTCCGCAAGGCCGCGCGCGCCTTCAACCCGCTCGCCGCGATGGCCGGCCGCACGTGCATCGTGCAGGTCGAGCACCTCGTCGAGCCGGGAGAGATCGACCCGGATGCCGTCCACCTGCCCGGGGTGTACGTGCACCGCATCATCGAGGTCGGCCCCGACATCCCCCAGCGCATCGAGAAGCGCACCGTCCGTGAGGAGACCCGCTGATGGCCCTGTCCCGCATCGAGATGGCCGCCCGTGCCGCCCGCGAGCTCGCCGACGGCGCGTACGTGAACCTCGGCATCGGACTGCCCACCCTCGTCCCCAACCACGTCCCCGACGGTGTCACCGTGGTGCTGCAGTCCGAGAACGGCATCCTCGGCGTCGGTCCGTACCCCACCGAGGACGCCGTGGATGCCGACCTCATCAACGCCGGCAAAGAGACCGTGACGACCCTCGACGGGGCGGCGTTCTTCGACTCGGCGCTGAGCTTCGGCATGATCCGCGGCGGCAAGATCGACGCCGCCATCCTCGGGGCGATGCAGGTGTCGGCATCCGGAGATCTGGCGAACTGGATGATCCCCGGAAAGATGGTCAAGGGTCCCGGCGGCGCGATGGACCTGGTGCACGGCGCGGCCCGCGTGATCGTGCTCATGGAGCACGTCGCCCGGGACGGCTCGCCCAAGATCGTCGACGCCTGCTCGCTGCCGCTGACCGGCCGCGGCGTCGTCGATCGCGTCATCACCGACCTCGCCGTGATCGACGTGACCGAGGATGGACTGGTGCTCGTCGAGACCGCCCCCGGGGTGAGTGTCGACGAGGTGCGGGCGGCCACCGAGCCCCCGTTGATCGTGAGACTCACCGAGGAGACGCCGATGGCACAGGAGCAGTACGCATGACCACGAACGAGCAGAACGACGTCGTCATCGTCGCCGCCGCCCGCACCCCGCAGGGACGGCTGAAGGGGCAGCTCGCGCCGCTCACGGCCGTCGAGCTGGGCGCCGCCGCCATCCGCGGGGCGCTCGAGCGCGGCGGCATCCCCGCCGACACCGTCGACGCGGTGCTCGTCGGACAGGTGCTGCAGGCCGGAGTCGGACAGAACGCCGCCCGCCAGGCCGCCGTCGCGGCCGGCATCGGCTGGGATGTCCACGCCGCGACGATCAACAAGGTGTGCCTGTCGGGGCTCACCGCCGTGATCGACGCCGCCCGTATGCTGCGCCTGGGCGACGCGCGCGTCGTCGTCGCCGCGGGTATGGAGTCGATGACCCGCGCCCCGCACCTGCTGATGAACTCCCGCGACGGCTACGCCTACGGCTCGGTCGAGGTTCTCGACCACCTGGCGTTCGACGGACTCACCGACGCCTATGACCGCGAGAGCATGGGCACCTCGACCGAGCGCGCCAACGCCCGGTACGAGGTGACCCGCGCCGACCAGGACGCCGTCGCCGCCCGCTCCCACCAGCGCGCCGCCGCAGCGCAAGCCGCCAGCGTGTTCGACGCCGAGATCGTCCCGGTGTCGATCCCGCAGCGCAAGGGCGACCCCGTCGTGGTGAGCGCCGACGAGGGCATCCGCGCCGACACGACGGTCGACACCCTCGCCAAGCTCCGCCCCGCCTTCGCCGAGGGCGGCTCGATCACCGCGGGCAACGCCTCGCAGATCTCGGACGGCGCGTCCGCGGTGGTCGTGACCACGCGCGCGACCGCCGAGGAGCACGGCTGGGACGTCCTGGCCGTCGTCGGCGCGGCGGGCCAGGTCGCCGGCCCCGACAATTCGCTGCACGCCCAGCCCGCCCGCGCGATCGCGAAGGCGCTCGAGAAGCAGGGGCTTGCGGCATCCGATCTGGACCTGATCGAGATCAACGAGGCCTTCGGTGCCGTCGTCGCCCGCTCGCAGGCCGAACTGGGCGTGTCCGACGACGTCGTCAACCCGCACGGCGGCGGGATCGCGATCGGTCACCCGATCGGCGCGTCCGGCAACCGCCTCGTGGTCCACGCCGTGCACGAACTCGTCCGGCGGGGGAGCGGGACGGCCGCCGTCGCCCTCTGCGGCGGCGGTGGTCAGGGCGACGCGCTGATCCTGACCCGCTGACACCTCGCGAAACGACGAGGGGATGCCGCGCCCCGGGGCTGCGGCATCCCCTCGATCGTCAGGGGGTCAGCGCGCGAGACGCTTCTTCAGCAGCTTGCCCTGCTTCTTCGAGACGGGGGAGTCGCCGGCGATCGTGCGACCTCGACGCGCACGACGCGTGTCGACGACCGCGCCGATGGCGAGGGCGAGGGTGATGCCCCAGCTGAGCCACGCCAGCGCCGTGCGCCACGTGAACGGCTCGTCGTTCTTGAGCCCGCGCAGCAGGGTGACGCCGCCGGTGATGGCGCTGAGGAGACCGGTTCCGAAGATGTACTGGCGCATGAACTCAACCTACCGAGGTGGGCGCGTGCCCGCCGCAGCTTGACAGCGCGCCCCGCCCCGCCGATAAACGCCGCGCGTGCCGAGACACGCGGTGACGCGCAGTGTCTCGGCACGCGCGGCGTTTATCGAGGGGTGGCCCTGCGCCGGACGTCCAGCCCCCGTGCGCGCCCGACGCCCGCTGTTAGCCTGAGGACGATCCCCGAGGAGGACCTGTGACCCAGGCCGATTTCGTCGTCGTCGCCAATCGTCTGCCCGTCGACCGCACCCCCGACGACGAGGGGTGGCGACGCTCACCCGGCGGACTCGTCACCGCTCTCGAGCCCGTGATGCGCCGCGCCGAGGG
>NZ_QAJB01000047.1:0-24927 GCF_003061325.1 Microbacterium sp. HMWF026 | reverse complement strand
CACCACGCAGGTCAAGCGTCCCGCCGCTCCCGCCCCCGCCCCCGTGGGCGGTCTCGCCACGA
The DNA here is from genome assembly GCF_003061325.1 of Microbacterium sp. HMWF026. Taxonomy (NCBI): domain Bacteria; kingdom Bacillati; phylum Actinomycetota; class Actinomycetes; order Micrococcales; family Microbacteriaceae; genus Microbacterium; species Microbacterium sp. HMWF026. Next base: position 24,865 of record NZ_QAJB01000047.1, on the reverse strand, counting down.
CGTCGGCCGTGTCGCGCATCGTCATCACCAGCGGCCCCAAGGCGGGCCTCGAGCTCCCGCTCGGCACCGAGCCGCTCACGATCGGGCGCTCGAGCGAGTCGGGACTGGTCATCCGCGACGACTACACCTCCAGCCACCACGCCCGTCTCGTGCTGTGGGGAGACCAGTGGATGCTGCAGGACCTCGACTCCACCAACGGCACCTCGCACGACGGCGTCCGTGTCGCGGCCCCGGTGCAGGTGAAGGTGGGTGCACCCATCAAGGTCGGCGCGACGACGTTCGAGCTGAGGAAGTAACCCTCCTCCATGGTCTTCCAGGGCTCGAGCGCCGCCATCTCCCATACGGGCAAGGTGCGCTCCAACAACCAGGACTCCGGCTACGCCGGGTCCAATCTCTTCGTGGTCGCCGACGGCATGGGCGGTCACGCCGGCGGTGACGTCGCCTCGAGCCTGGCGATCGGCCGGCTCACCGACCTCGACCAGCCGTTCGGCACGCCGGCCCAGGCCGAGCACGCCATCCGCGACGCCCTGGCCGACACGGCCGCCGAGCTGATCGACACCGTCGCGCGCCGCCCCGAGCTCGCGGGCATGGGCACAACGGTCAGCGCGCTGGTGATGGTCGACGACTACGCCGTCATCGGCCACATCGGCGACTCGCGCATCTACCTGTACCGCGACGACACGCTGACGCAGATCACGGCCGATCACACGTTCGTCCAGCGTCTGGTCGACTCCGGTCGCATCACCCCCGAAGAGGCGCGGTATCACCCCCGCCGCTCGGTGCTCATGCGCGTGCTCGGCGACATGGATCCCGACCCCGAGGTCGACAGCTTCATCATGCCGACGCAGGACGGCGACCGCTGGCTGCTGTGCTCCGACGGCCTCTCGGGCGTCGTCGACGACGACCACACCGCCAAGACCCTCGCCCTGGGCATGCCCCCGGCCCGCACCGCCGATGCCCTGCTCAAGCAGGCGCTCGACGGCGGTGCCCCCGACAACGTCACCGTCGTCCTGGTCGATGTGGGCGGCCAGCATCCCGTGTTCATCGGCACCCCCACGATCGTCGGATCGGCGTCCAACCCGAGCGGCGTCGTCGTTCCCGCCGCACGCCCCGGTCGATCCAACTGGTTGCACCACGCGCGCCAGGTCGCGAACGAGCCCACGCACTTCGAGCCCGCCGCCGAGTTCCTCGAGGAGCTCATCGAAGAGGACCGCCGACGCGCCCGCCGCCGACGCTTCGGCTGGCTCGCCGCGCTGCTGGTCGTGCTGATCGGCATCGGAGCGGGCCTGTTCGCCGGCTACAACTGGACCCAGACGCGGTACTACGTCGGCGCTGACGACGACTCGGTCGTGATCTACCGCGGCATCCAGCAGTCCATCGGTCCGATCTCGCTGTCGAACGTCTACGAGGACACCGACATCGTGCTCGCCGACCTGTCGGCCTTCGACCGTCAGACGGTCGAAGCCACCATCTCGGCGCGCTCGCTCAGCGACGCCGAGCAGATCGTCGATCGGCTGCGGCCCACGGCGGAGGGAAGCGGATGACCGACCAGAAGCTGACCCGATCCTCGGATGCCGTGTCCACCGACACGGCCGTCATGCGCGCGCTCAAGAAGATCCGCATTCCCGCGAAGCAGCGCAACCGCGAGCTGGGCCTGCTCGTCTTCGCGATCGCCGTCTACGCGGGCGCGGTCGTCCTCGTGCAGCTCGGTGCGACGGGAGCGGTCGAGACCGGCTTCCTCACGCTGGCGGCTGTGCCGGCGGTCCTCGCGCTGATCACGCACGTGGTGCTGCGCCTGCGCGCGCGCGACGCCGACCCCTTCGTCCTCCCGATCGCCACCGTCCTCACGGGTCTGGGCATCGCGATGATCTACCGCATCGACCTGGCCGAGCAGTCGACGGGGTGGGATGCCACCGGCCACCGCCAGATCGCCTGGGCGGCGATCGCGATGGTCGCGGCCCTGGCCGTGCTGATCTTCGTCCGCAACTACCGCGTGCTGTTCCGCTACACGTACCTGTTCGGCCTGGTCGGCATCCTGCTGCTCCTGCTGCCGTTCGTGCCGGGTCTGGGGACCGACCAGAACGCCGACGTGTGGGTGTCGCTGGGGTTCGTGTCGTTCCAGCCCGGTGAGCTGGCCAAGATCTGCCTGGCCATCTTCTTCGCCGGCTACCTGGTCCGCACGCGTGAGAGCCTCACCTCGACCGGGACGCGCTTCCTCTTCATGACGTGGCCGCGTGCGCGCGAGCTCGGTCCGGTGCTGATCATCTGGCTCGTCTCGCTGGGCATCATCGTGCTGCAGCGCGACCTCGGCACGGGCCTGCTCATCTTCGGCATGTTCGTCGCGATGCTCTACGTCGCGACCGGCAAGACCAGCTGGGTGCTGATCGGCCTGGTGCTGGTGGCGAGCGGTGCGTTCCTGGCATCCCGGTTCCTTCCGTACGTCAACGGGCGTTTCGCCAACTGGCTCAACGCCTTCGACCCCGAGGTGATCGACCGCGACGGCGGCAGCTACCAGCTGGTGCAGGGCATCTTCGGCCTGTCGCACGGCGGTCTGTTCGGCACGGGTCTCGGCCAGGGCCGGCCGTACATCACGCCCCTGTCGCAGAGCGACTACATCGTGCCCAGCCTCGGAGAAGAGCTCGGCCTGGTCGGCCTCTTCGCGATCCTCGCGCTGTACATGGTCTTCACCAGCCGCGGGATCCGCGTGGGCCTGGCAGGGCAGGACGACTTCGGCAAGCTGCTCGCGACCGGCTTCTCGTTCACGATCGCCCTGCAGGTGTTCATCATGGTGGGTGGTGTGACCCGCGTCATCCCGCTCACCGGTCTGACCACCCCGTTCCTGGCCGCCGGTGGCTCGTCGCTGATCGCGAACTGGATCATCGTGGCCTTCCTGCTCAGAATCTCGGATGCCGTGCGCAGCCGCCCCCGGGTGGTGATCGGCTGATGACCCGCCCGACCGCACCCGCCGTCACCCCGATCCGCGAGGAGGCACCGTGACCAGAGAGCTCCGACGCCTCAGCATCGTCATGCTGGCGATGTTCCTGGCGCTGTTCGCCTCGACGAGCATCATCCAGGTGGTCCAGGCCAACGCCCTGACCAACACCTCGGGCAACACCCGCGCGCTCTACGACTCGTACGAGGTGCAGCGCGGATCCATCATCGCCAGCGGCACGCCCATCGCGCAGTCCGTCCCGTCCGACGACGTGTACAGCTGGCAGCGGCAGTACACGGATGCCGCGATGTGGGCGCCCGTGACCGGCTACATGAACCCCGTGCTCGACTCGCGCACCGCCATCGAGCAGGCCGAGAACAGCGTGCTCAGCGGCCAGGACTCCAACCAGTTCTTCTCGCGCATCGACCGCGCCATCACCGGTCAGGCCCCGCGCGGCTCGAACGTCGAACTGTCGGTCGACGCCACCGTGCAGAAGGCCGCGTGGGACGCCCTGGGCGACCTGCAGGGTGCGGTCGTCGCGATCGAGCCGTCGACCGGGCGCATCCTGGCGATGGTCTCCAAGCCCAGTTTCGACACGAACGCCCTCGCCTCGCACGACACCGCGAGCGTCGACGCCGCGTACGACCAGCTCGTCGCGGATTCGTCGAAGCCCCTCGACAACCGCGCCATCGCGGGCGATCTCAACCCGCCCGGGTCGACCTTCAAGCTGGTCGTCGCGTCGGCGGCGCTCGCCTCGGGTCGCTACACGCCCGACTCGGCGTTCCCCAACCTCGCGGCGTACACACTCCCGCAGTCGACGAACGTCGTCAGCAACGCCGGCGGCGGCGCGTGCGGCGAGGGCGAGACCGTCACCATCGCGACGGCCCTGCGTCTGAGCTGCAACATCCCCTTCGCCGAGCTGGCGGTCGAGCTCGGCGACGACGCGATCCGCGCCGAGGCCGAGAAGTACGGCTTCAACGCCACCTTCACCATGCCGCTGCAGTCCACGGCATCCACCTACCCCGCCTCGCCCAACGCTCCGCAGACCGCGCTGAGCGGCTTCGGACAGGGCGATGTGCGCGCGACCCCCCTGCAGATGGCGATGGTCTCGGCCGGTATCGCCAACGGCGGCGTGGTGATGAACCCGCGCATGGTCGACCGGGTGATCGGCACCGATCTGTCGGTCACCGACCAGGGCGCCGACAGCGAGTTCGGTCGCGCTCTCGAGCCCGACATCGCCGCGCAGATGGTGTCGATGATGACGGCGAACGTCCAGGACGGCGCGGCATCGAATGCAACAATAGACGGGGTCCGAGTGGCGGGTAAGACCGGCACCGCGGAGAACGATTCCCGTCCCTACACTCTCTGGTTCACCGGCTTCGCACCGGCGGACGACCCCCGGGTCGCCGTCGCCGTGGTCGTCGAAAACGGCGGAGGCCGGGGGCAGAACGGGAGCGGCAACGAGATCGCCGCCCCGATAGCGAAGAAGGTCATGGAGGCGGTGCTGAGCAAATGAGACCGACGCAGGGTGTGACCTTCGGAGGACGCTACGAGCTGGATTCGCGGATCGCGATCGGCGGGATGGGCGAGGTCTGGGAAGCGACCGACCACGTCATCGGACGTACCGTCGCGATCAAGATCCTCAAAGACGAGTACATGGGCGACCCGGGCTTCCTCGAGCGCTTCCGCGCCGAGGCCCGTCACGCCGCGCTCGTCAACCACGAGGGCATCGCGAGCGTGTTCGACTACGGCGAAGAGGACGGCAGCGCCTTCCTCGTCATGGAGCTCGTGCCCGGCGAGGCCCTGTCGACCATCCTCGAGCGCGACGGCTCGCTGTCGACCGACAAGACGCTCGACATCGTCGCGCAGACCGCCGCGGCCCTGCAGGCGGCTCACGCCGCGGGTCTCGTGCACCGCGACATCAAGCCGGGCAACCTGCTGATCACCCCCGACGGTCGGGTCAAGATCACCGACTTCGGCATCGCCCGCATCGCCGACCAGGTGCCGCTCACCGCGACCGGACAGGTCATGGGCACCGTGCAGTACCTCTCGCCCGAACAGGCGTCCGGTCACCCCGCCTCGCCCGCGACCGACACCTACTCGCTCGGCATCGTCGCGTACGAGAGCCTGGCCGGCAAGCGCCCGTTCACGGGCGAATCGCAGGTCGCCATCGCGATGGCGCAGATCAATGAGCAGCCCGCCCCGCTGCCGCCGACGGTCGCCGTTCCGGTGCAGAACCTCGTGATGGCGATGATCGCCAAGAAGCCCGAGGACCGCCCCGCCTCGTCGGCGGCCGTCTCGCGCGCGGCCACGGCGCTGCGCCGCGGTGACCTCGCGGCCGCAGCCGCCGCGGTGCCCGCCGTCGCGGCCGGAGCCGCTGCCGTCGACGACGCCACGCAGCTGCTCACCGCGGGTCAGACCTCGGCGACGACGCGGCTCATGCCCGCGGCCGCCGCGACCTCGCTCCTCACCGAGGAGCACACCGAAGAGGACCCGGCTCCGCAGAAGAAGAAGCGCAGCCCCTGGACGTGGCCGCTCATCGCGCTGATCGTCCTGCTCGCGCTCGTGCTGGGAGGCACGCTCTTCACGCTGCTCGGCAACCAGGACGAGCCGGATGCCGCGCCGACCAGCGCCTCGCCGACGGCGACGACGCCCAGCGTCGCTCCGTCCTCCCCATCGCCGACGCCCACGCAGACGTCGCAGCGCGTCGAGGTCGGCTCGCTCGGCCTGCAGGGCAAGACCTGCGACGAAGCGCGGGCGATCCTCGACGAGAACAACCTCGTCGCGGACTGCCGCGTCGGAAACGCCGCGACCTCGGCGAACGACGTCGGCCTCATCTACGACGTCAACCCCACGGGGCGCGTCGACGAGGGTACGACCATCACGGTCACGACCTACGCCGACCAGACCGAACTGCCCACCCCCGGTACGCCCACCCTTCCAGGTGCCTCGGTCTCGGCCGGCAGCGACGTCCAGGTGTCGTGGCAGCAGTACACGTGCCCGTCCGGAACCGGTCAGGTCACGTCGTACAACTTCACGGCGACCAACGGCACCTTCGACACCAATGGTCAGTCGACCGCGGCGTTCGCCCCCGACGCCCGCAACGCGCAGCTCAAGGTGAGCAACGCGGCGGGCCAGACCCTGCGTGTGACGTACACCGTCAGCTGCTCGGGCACGGGCGATCGCCAGGCCGGCCCCTCGGGCGAGGCGTCGGCGACGATCTCCGGTGGCAACACGCCCTCGCCGTCGGCGACGGGCAACGGCGCCGCCACCCCCGTCCGTCCCTGATCCACCTCTACGCCAGGAGTTCTTCTCGTGACCACTGAGACGCGCGTCCTCTCGGGGCGCTACCGTGTCGACGACCTCATCGGTCGCGGCGGCATGGCGAGCGTCTACCGCGGCTACGACGAGACGCTCGGGCGCACCGTCGCGATCAAGATCCTCAAGAGCGACCTCGCCGGCGATGCGGCCTTCCGCACGCGCTTCCGCCTCGAGGCGCAGGCGGCGTCGCGCATGGCGCACCCCACGATCGTGCGCGTGTTCGACGCGGGCGAGGACGCCGAGACGGGCAGTGACGGCGTCGAACGACCCGTGCCGTACATCGTCATGGAGCTCGTCCACGGCCGCCTGCTCAAGGACGTGATCGCCGAGGGCCCCGTGCCCACGGACGACGCGCTGCGCTATGTCGACGGCATCCTCGAGGCTCTGGAGTACTCGCACCGGGCGGGGGTCGTGCACCGCGACATCAAGCCCGGGAACGTCATGATCACCGACGGCGGCCGGGTGAAGGTCATGGACTTCGGTATCGCCCGCGCGGTGTCCGACTCCTCGTCCACCGTGGCCGAGACCACGGCCATCGTGGGGACCGCGGCCTACTTCTCGCCCGAGCAGGCCAAGGGAGAATCGGTCGACGCGCGCGCCGACCTGTACTCCGCCGGCGTCGTGCTCTACGAGTTGCTCACGGGCCGCACGCCCTTCCGCGGAGACACCCCCGTCGCCGTCGCCTACCAGCACGTCAGCGAAGCGCCCGTGCCGCCGAGCGAGATCGACGAGAAGATCCCGCGCGCCCTGGATGCCATCGTCCTCCGCGCCCTCGCGAAGGACCCGTTCCAGCGCCCGCAGGATGCCGCGAGCTTCCGCGAGGCGCTCGACGAGACCATCGACGGCAAGGCACCGACCAAGCGGCAGATGTCGGCGCTGTCGAACGAGCTCTACGGTCCGAATCCCCGTCAGGCCGCCGAGACCGCGCGTTCGCTGCGGCAGCTCAGCACCGACACCACCATGCGGCGCACGCAGCCCGGTCCGCCGGTCGCCTGGATCTGGGGAGGCGTCAGCGTCCTCGCGGTGCTGCTCGTCGCGGTGTTCGTCTGGGTCATGCAGTTCCAGCCGACCAACGATGTGCCCACGGCATCCCTCGCCGTTCCGAACGTCGTCGACATGTCGTACGAGCGGGCGGTCGAGACCCTCGAGGCCGAGCAGCTGACCGCGAGTCGCGTCAACGAGTCCGACGAGAAGATCGCGGCCGGCAACGTCGTCGACACCGTCCCCGCCGCGGGTACCAGCGTCGCCGCCGGGCAGAAGGTCACCGTCTACGTCTCGACCGGGCCCGACACGGCGAAGGTCCCCACTCTCGAGGGGATCACCGAGAGCGAGGCGCGCACCGCGATCGAGACGGCGGGACTCTCGCTCGGTTCGATCCGCCGCCAGGACGACCCGGCCCTGGCCGCCGGCACCGTCATCTCATCGACGCTCGAGGCCGGCAGCGACGTCGCCAAGGGCACCACAGTCAACCTCGTCGTCGCGAGCGGCCAGGTCGTCATCGTCGACTACACGGGCTACACGCTCGAGGCCGCCGAGCGAGAGCTCCAGTCCGACGAGAAGCAGCTGACCGTGCGGACGCAGGAGGATCCCGGATGCCGTGCCGCCGCGCAGCGCACGGTCATCACCCAGTCGCTCGCGCCGGGCGAGGTGCCCGTGCACAGCGAGATCACCCTGACGGTGTGCTCGGGGAGCTGAACCCCCGCGGGTGCAGCCGTGCTCCGCGCGCGGCCGCGCCGGGTAGGCCGGCATCCTGCAACCAGCGGCCCAAGAGGGCGTGACCGCCCTCGGTCAGCACGCTCTCGGGGTGGAACTGAACACCCTGGATCGGCGCGCGCCGGTGCCGCAGGCCCATCACCACACCGCCGTCGGTCCGGGCCGTGACCTCGAGCTCGGGCGGGAGCGTCTCGACAACGACCGACAGGGAGTGGTAGCGCGTGGCGACGAAGCCGTCGGGCAGGTCGCGGAACACCCCGTCCCCGCCGTGGCGGATGACACTCGTGATGCCGTGCAGCAGCTCGGGGGCGTGGTCGACGCGCGCGCCGAACGCGGTCGCGATCGCCTGATGCCCCAGGCAGACGCCGAGCAGCGGCATCCCCTCGTCGAAAGCCCGTCGCACCACGCGGACGGACTCGCCCGCCTCGTCGGGGTGCCCGGGGCCCGGTGAGACGAGCACCGCGTCGGCCTCGGCGACGACCCGGTCGGGCACCGTGGGGTCGTCCGCCGACACCATCACCGTGTCGGCTCCCAGGTCGCGCAGGTAGCCGGCGAGGGTGTGGACGAAGCTGTCGCGGTTGTCGACGACCGCGACGCGCCATGCGGTCACTCGACCGTGACCTCCGACGGGTAGACCAGGTCGCTCACCCAGGGGAAGACGTAGAAGAACAGTCCGTAGAGCACCGCGGCCAGCAGCACCAGGACGATCAGCAGACGCACCCACCACGGACCGGGGAGGATGCGCCAGAGGGCTCCGTACATCAGGCTGCTCCAGAGGTGAGGGACGTGGGGGGACCGGCCTCGGTCCGCGGGGTGTAGGACTCGAACACGCCGTAGGCGATCGCGCGCTCCGAGAAGCCGTAGCGCGGGCTGCAGGTCGTCATGGTGATGATGCGGTCGGTCGCCTCGATCTCGGGCTGCTGCGGCAGGGGCAGCAGCACGTTCACGCCGTCGGGGCGGACGTACTCGAGGTTGCGGTAGCGGTACGTGTACCAGCCGTCCTGCGTCTCGACGACGACCGCGTCGCCGACGTGCAGCGACGGAAGGTCGGCGAACGGCGCACCGTGACTGCCGCGGTGGCCGGCGATGGCGAAGTTGCCCACCTGACCGGGCATGGCGGTGTCGGGGTAATGGCCCAGCCCGATCGGGTCGAGGGTGCGGGCCGAGCTCACGCCGCCCGCGAGCGGGAACTGGTAGTCCGCGCCGAAGCGGGGGATGTGGACGACGCCGAAGCGCTCGGCATCGCCGGGCTGCGGCAGAGCGGGGGGATCGGCCGTCGGCGGAGACGTGGGCTGCGCGGGTGCGGCCGTCGCAGTGCCGGCCGTGGGTGCCGGTGGGAGCGGGTCGGCCGCCCACGACTCGCTCAGGCTCTTGCCCTCGTCCTTGAACTGGGCGCCGATGATCGCGTCGCCGATCCACAGCTGCCACACCACGAACAGCAGCACGAGCACGCCGGCGGTGACGAGCAGGTCGCCGATGATGCCGACGATCGAGATGCGGCGACGCGGCGCGGGAGCGGGGCGGCGACCTCGACGGGTCTGCGGCTGCGTGTCGGACTGCACGGGCAGAGTCTAGTTCCGTGGGTTCGCGGGCGCCTGAGCATTAGACTGTGCGGCATGGCTCGAACTGGCAAAGGCGAAGACCCGATCGCCGAGCGCAACGACGCAAACGCAGCTCCCAACCCGGTGTGGTTCCTGCCCATCATGATCGGCCTCATGCTGGTCGGCCTGGTGTGGGTGCTGGTGTTCTACCTCAGCGGCTCGCAGTTCCCGATCCCCGGCATCGGTGCGTGGAACCTCGTCATCGGCTTCGGCATCGCCTTCGTCGGCTTCCTCATGACCACACGGTGGCGCTGACTTACACGCGTGTAATTCATCCCCACCTGTGGACGGGGCTGTGGATAACCGTCAGAAGTACGCGATCGCCGGCACGGCCAGGAGCGCCAGCAGGACCACCGTGAACGCGATCATGAGTCCGGTCTGCAGGCTGCGTTGCGACGCGGCCCGTGTGCGCGAGTAGATCAGTCCGATCACGGCGCCGGTGAGCAGACCGCCCAAGTGCGCCTGCCACGAGATGCCCACGGCCGCGAGAGACGCGGCGAAGTTGCCCGACCCGATGGCGTTGAATGCGGCGAGCACGAACGGCCAGGCGAAGTTGATCGCGATCAGGATGCCGATGACGCGAATGTCCGCGCCGATGTGGCGACCGATCACGAGCAGCGCCCCGAAGAGCGCGAAGATCGCCCCGGACGCACCGACCGTCCACACGCCGGGCGCGAGAAGAGCCACGGCGACCGAGCCGCCGACCGCGCCGATCACGTACAGCGCGAGGAAGCGCCAGCGCCCCAGCAGCGGTTCGAGACTGCGACCGATGAACCACAGCGCCAGCATGTTGAGTCCGACGTGGAAGAACCCGTCGTGCACGAGGGCGACGGTGACGAGACGCCAGGGCTGGATGACGCCCGCCTGCGGCAGCAGGAAGAGACTGTTCAACGCGAACAGGCTACTGAGCACCGGGCCCAACCCCGGGATCAGGCCGATGATGTAGACAAGCCCGGTCACGGCGATGATGCCGAGCGTCATCCGGGGCCGGTCGCTCGAGACGATCGCCATCGGGCGCGACGCCCAGCGGCGCTCGGCCTTCTTCTGCGCGGGCGTCTGCGTGGCGCGCTGCTCGGCCATGCACTCCGGGCAGATGACGCCGACGGCGGCGGGGGTCCGGCATTCCGAGCACACGGTACGCATGCACCGCTGGCACAGCACGAAGCTCTGCCGGTCAGGATGCCGGTAGCAGAAGTTGTCGCTGTTGCGACGGAACTCCTCGGTGGAAGACACCCGCCGCCGTCCGGAGGGTCAGACCGAGACGACGTCGACCGACTGGAGCACGACGGGCTCGATCGGACGGTCGCCGGCGGCGGTGGGAACCGAGGCGATCTTGTCGACGACGGCCTTCGACGCGTCGTCGGCGACCTCGCCGAAGATGGTGTGCTTGCCCTGCAGCCAGGGGGTGGGGTCGGTGGTGATGAAGAACTGCGAGCCGTTGGTGCCCTCGGCCTGACCCGTGATGGCGTTACGACGCAGGCCGGCGTTCGCCATGGCGAGCTTGTACGGAGCCGTGAAGTCGAGCTCGGGGTGGATCTCGTCGTTGAAGTTGTAGCCGGGTCCGCCGATGCCCTGACCGAGCGGGTCGCCGCCCTGGATCATGAAGTTCGGGATGATGCGGTGGAAGATCACGTCCGTGTACAGGGGACCTTCACCCTTGGCGCCCGTTGCCGGGTTCGTCCACTCCTGCGTTCCATCGGACAGACCGATGAAGTTGCGGACGGTACGCGGCGCGTGGTCGCCGAACAGGTTGACGACGATGTCGCCGTGGTTGGTGTGCAGGGTCGCGACGGCGGTGTGGTTGGCCATGGGTACATTCTCTCAGAGTTATCTGCAAGGGTCGGCGGCGCCGGCGGCCCGTTCTGGCAAGATGAGGGCAACGTACATCCCATCGACAGGGAGGATGAGCCGTGGGCCTCAGCCGCAAGAGCAAGAAGGAACTGCGCAAGCTCCAGAAGCACGCCGCCAAGGTGTGGGAGTCGCAGCAGGTGCTGCTGGGCGAGAGCGGGAAGGTCGCTCGCGAAGCAGGCCACCAGCTCGGTCGCTTCAGCCGCGAAGATCTCGTCCCCGCCGTTCAGGACGGCTACAGCAAGTACGCCGCGCCGTACGTGGACAAGGGCGTGAAGGGCACCAACCGCTTCCTCAACCACAAGGTCGTCCCCGCCGCGGGCGCCGTGGTCGGCGGAGCGATGTCGGTGTGGGATGCCGCGGGCGACACCCGTGACCGTCTGGCCAAGGGCCGCGGTTTCGAGCTCGACACCCACAAGTACGCCAAGCGTGCCGAGAAGTACGGCAAGCAGGCCACCAAGCGCCTGAGCAAGAAGCTCCCCTCGCAGCACGACGGCATCGGAGCCGGTGGTGTCATCGCCATCATCCTGGGGGTAGTCGCCGCCGCCGGTGTCGCGTACGCCGCCTGGCAGACGCTGCGCGCCGACGATGAGCTGTGGGTGGCGGACGACCCGCTGCGCGCACCGGACGCGTGAGCGATCCCACCATAAGAGTCCGAGAGGCCGCGCGTGAGCGCGGCCTCTCGGTCGATGTGCGCGAGCGTCCGGCCGCCTCGAGCCTCGACGAGGCCGCCGAGCTGCTCGGCATCCCGTCCGCGTCGATCGTGAAGACGCTCGTGGTCAAGCGCTCGGACGACACCTACCTCTTCGCGCTCGTACCGGGCGATCGCGCGATCTCGTGGCCCAAACTGCGAGCCGTGGTGGGAGTAAACAAACTGCGCCTGCCCGAACCCGAGCTCGCTCTCGCCGCCACGGGGTACGAGCGCGGCACGATCGTGCCGATCGGCAGCACGACCGACTGGCCCGTGTACGCCGACGAGCGCATCGCGGGCACGCGCATCGCGATGGGTGCCGGAGCGCACGGATACAGCCTCTTCGTGGATGCCGACGACCTCATCGCCGCGTACGACGCCGTCGTGGCCGACATCACCGTCGGTCGGGCCTGACGCCCTCAGCTTCGCGCGAGTCCCGCCATGCGGAACGCGATGTCGACGAGCTGGACCCGGCGCAGTCGTCGGGTGGCTGCCATCGCGAACCACTCCGCACGGTCGGTCGACCCGTCCGTCTCATAGCGCAGCCGTCCCCCGACCACCCGGGCGCGGTAGACGATGCGCAGCGCGTGCAAGGGTCCGCTCGCGCCCTCGGCCAGCCGCGCCTCGGCCGGGATGACCCGGGAATGGATGCCGAGCAGCTCGCCCACCGCGACCCGGAACCCGGTCTCTTCGCGTACCTCGCGCCGGACGGCGTGCACGGGATCCTCGCCGGCCTCGAGACCGCCGCCCGGCAGCGTCCAGGCCGCGCGTCGGCCGTCCACCCAGTGGGCGAGCAGCACGCGGTCGTCGTCATCGGTGATGACGGCGTACGCGGCGACCCGCATGTCCATGACCAGACTCTAGCGACCCGCATCCGCCGCTCGGCGAATCGCCGGACGACGTCTCCGGAACACGCCACCATGGACCCATGAGCACCCACGTCTCCCCCGCGGCCGGCCCCGACCTGTCGCGCCGCGATCCGACTCTCGATCTCGCCCGGGTGGCAGCGGTGTTCCTGGTCGTCGTGGTGCACCTGCTGCAGGTGGGAGTCGGCCGCGGTCCGGATGGGGCGATCGTCACGAGCAGGCCCGCCGAGGCGCAGTCCTGGTTCGACGCGGCCACCTGGGTCGGCCAGATCATGCCCCTGTTCTTCGTCGTGGGCGGCTTCGCGTCGGCCGCGGGATGGGCGAGCTGGACGGCCCGCGGGGGTGACGCGGCGGGTTTCGTCCGCACCCGCACCCTGCGCCTCGTGCAGCCCGCTCTTGCGCTGTTCGGCGTGGTGGCCGCCGTTCTCCTCGGCGGGCGCGCGGCAGGCGTGGACCCTTCTCTCATCGACGCCGCCGTCGTCGGCATCGGGATGCCGCTGTGGTTCCTCGCGGCGTATCTGCTGTGCCAGCTGGTGGTGCCGGTGGCCGTCTCCGCGCACGATCGTGCTCCCCGGCTGAGTCTCGGCATCCTCTTGTCTGCCACGATCGCGGTCGACGCGCTGCGCTTCTCGACGGGAATCGAGCTGCTGGGCTACCTGAACATGCTGTTCGTCTGGCCGCTGATCCAGCAGCTGGGGTTCTGGTACCGCGACGGATGGTTCGACCGCCGCGGCACTCCGGCCCTATTGGCGGTCGCCGGCGCCGCATACCTGCTGCTGGGGATCATCGTCGCGTGGGGCCCCTACTCGTCCAGCATGCTGGCCAATCTCAACCCGCCCACGCTGCCTCTCGTGCTGCTCGGTGTCGCACAGGCGTGTCTGCTGCGCGTGGCGCGGCCCGTCCTCGCCGGACTCATGCGCACGCGGGCAGCGCAAGCGGTGGTGTTCGCGATGGGTTCCCGCCTGATGACGGTCTACCTGTGGCACCTGCCCGTCATCCTCGTCGTCTCGGGGCTCGCCCTGCTGGTCCCGGGAGCGGCGCCCGTCCCCGCGAGCGGAGAGTGGTGGGCGACCCGACCGGTCCTGCTCGTGGTGGTCGCACTCGTCCTGGGTGCACTGTCCCTCCCTCTCGCCCGCATCGAGGCGCTCGGCCGGCTGGGAGCTGCTCCGCGTCCCTGGCTGATCGGCGTCGCGTGGCTGCTGGCGTTCCTCCCCCCGTTCGCTGTGACGGTGGAGGGGATGGACGCCGTGCTGGCGGTCTGCGGCGCCGCGATGTACATGGCAGCCGTGCTGATCCTGCGTACCCGCTCGAGATGAGGGAAGGCGCAGAACGCGAAAGAGCCGACCCGAGGGCCGGCTCTTGGTCGCGGTTGTGGAGCCTAGGAGATTCGAACTCCTGACATCCTGCTTGCAAAGCAGGCGCTCTACCAGCTGAGCTAAGGCCCCGCGAGGGAAGGGGTGGGGCTACCAGGACTTGAACCTGGGACCTCTTCATTATCAGTGAAGCGCTCTAACCGCCTGAGCTATAGCCCCGTCTCGCTGACGTGATGTCAACCTCGAAGACTTTACCGGACTCTCGAGGTTTTGACGAATCGGCGTCAGTTCGAGGTGAAACCGACGAGCAAACCGCCGGTGACCTTGACCGCGAGGTTGTAGATGCCGGCCATGACCGCACCCAGCACCGTCACGACGACCAGGTTGAGGATCGCCACGATCGCGGCGAAGGCCATGACCTGCGGCAGCCCGACGTACTGCGACAGCGTCGCGCCGCCGTCGGTGAAGCTGGTGAAGAACTCATCGAGCTTCGTCAGCAGCGTCGCCGAGACGACGAGGTAGATGAGGAAGTACGACACCACCGTCACGATCGCGACGGCGACCGCCACCAGGAACGACAGCTTCACCGCCGACCAGAAGTCGATGTAGACCAGGCGCAGACGAACCTGCTTGGCAGGGGTCTTGTGAGTCGACTTCTTGGCGAGTTTGTCGGCTACCGTGCTCATGCGTCAGTACTTTCCTCGGGGGTCTCGGGAGTGGAGGCGGTGGCCTCGTCCGCATCGTCTGCGGCGGGCTCCGTGGTCGTCTCCGTCGTCTCGGCCAGGTTGCGTTCCGCGTTGCGGGCGATCGCGATGATCTTGTCGTCGCCTCCTGCGCGGGCGAAAACGACACCCATCGTGTCGCGTCCCTTGGCGGGCACCTCGGCCACGGAGGAGCGTACCACCTTGCCGCTGGCAAGAACCACAAGGACCTCGTCGGTCTCGGAGACCATCATTCCGCCCGCCAGGACGCCGCGATCGTCGGTCAGACGAGCCACCTTGATACCCAGACCGCCGCGGTTCTGCATGCGGTACTCGGTCACCGCGGTGCGCTTGGCGTACCCGCCCTCGGTGACCACGAACACGAACTCGTCGTCCTTGGCGACGGATGCCGACAGCAGGCTGTCGCCCTCGCGGAAGTCCATGCCCTTCACACCCGACGTCGAGCGCCCCATCGGGCGCAGCGCACTGTCGGTGGCCGAGAATCGCAGCGACATACCGAGGCGGCTGATGAGCAGGATGTCGTCCCCCTCGTCGACCAGCAGAGCGCTCACGAGCTCGTCGGCACCGGCCTGTTCGGCGTCATCGCCCTCGTCCGACACCTGACCACGCAGCTTGATGGCGATCACACCGCCCTGGCGGTTGGTGTCGTACTCGTCGAGGCGGGTCTTCTTCACCAGACCGCCGCGCGTGGCCAGCACGAGGTAGGTCGCGACCTGGTAGTCGCGGATGTCGAGGATCTGGGCGATCTCTTCGTCGGGCTGCAGCGCCAGCAGGTTGGCGACGTGCTGCCCCTTGGCATCCCTCCCCGCCTCGGGGACCTCGTAGGCCTTCGAGCGGTACACGCGACCCTTGTTCGTGAAGAAGAGCAGCCAGTGGTGGGTCGTCGTGACGAAGAAGTGCTCGACGACGTCGTCGGCGCGCAGCTGCGCCCCCTTGACGCCCTTTCCGCCGCGGTGCTGCGAACGGTAGTTGTCGCTGCGCGTGCGCTTGATGTAGCCGTCGCGCGTGACGGTGACGACCATCTCTTCTTCGGCGATGAGGTCTTCGATCGAGACGTCGCCGTCGAACCCGTGCAGGATCTCGGTGCGGCGGTCGTCACCGAAACGGTCGACGATCGCGGTCAGTTCGTCGCGGATGATCGTCCGCTGACGGCCGGGGGTCGCGAGGATGTCGTTGTAGTCGGCGATGCGGGCTTCGAGCTCGGTCGCCTCGTCCACGATCTTCTGGCGCTCGAGGGCGGCCAGTCGACGCAGCTGCATGTCGAGGATCGCCTGCGCCTGCACATCGTCGATGTCGAGCAGCTTCTGCAGGCCCTCGTTGGCATCCTGGGCCGTCGGCGAGCGACGGATGAGCGCGATGACCTCGTCGAGCGCGTCGAGCGCCTTGAGGTATCCGCGCAGGATGTGCATGCGCTCCTCGGCCTTGCGCAGGCGGTAGCGCGTGCGCCGGACGATGACCTCGACCTGGTGGTCGATCCACAGGCTGATGAACCCGTCGAGGGACAGGGTGCGGGGCACGCCATCGACGATCGCCAGCATGTTGGCGCCGAAGTTCTCTTGCAGCTGGGTGTGCTTGTACAGGTTGTTCAGCACGACCTTGGCGACCGCGTCGCGCTTGAGCACGACGACCAGCCGCTGGCCGGTACGGCCCGAGCTCTCATCGCGGATGTCGGCGACGCCGGTGATCTTGCCCTCGCGCGCGAGGTCGCCGATCTTGACTGCGACGTTGTCGGGGTTGACCTGGTACGGCAGCTCGGTGATCACCAGGCACGTGCGGCCCTGGATCTCTTCGATGTTGACGACGGCACGCATCGTGATGGAGCCACGGCCGGTGCGGTAGGCGTCCTTGATGCCGCGTGTGCCCAGGATCTGCGCGCGCGTGGGGAAGTCGGGACCCGGGATGCGCTGCATGAGCGCCTCGAGCAGCTCCTCGCGCGTGGCATCCGGGTTCTCGAGAGCCCACAGCGCGCCGTCCGCCACCTCGCGGAGGTTGTGCGGCGGGATGTTGGTCGCCATGCCGACGGCGATGCCGACAGAGCCGTTGACCAGCAGGTTCGGGAAACGCGAGGGCAGGACCGTCGGCTCCTGCGTCTGGCCGTCGTAGTTGTCCTGGAAGTCGACGGTCTCTTCTTCGATGTCGCGCACCATCTCGAGCGCGAGCGGAGCCATCTTGGTCTCGGTGTAGCGGGGGGCGGCCGCACCCTGGTTGCCGGGCGAGCCGAAGTTGCCCTGCCCCAGCGCCAGCGGGTAACGCAGCGACCACGGCTGCACCAGACGCACGAGAGCGTCGTAGATGGGCGCGTCGCCGTGCGGGTGGTAATGACCCATGACCTCGCCGACGACGCGGGCGCACTTCGAGAACGACTTGTCGGGGCGGAACCCGCCGTCGTACATGCCGTAGATCACACGGCGGTGCACGGGCTTGAGACCGTCGCGCACGTCGGGCAGGGCGCGCCCGACGATGACGCTCATCGCGTAGTCGAGGTAGCTCCGCTGCATCTCGAGCTGCAGGTCGACCTGGTCGATCTTGCCGTGGTCGTGCACCGGCTCGCCGCGGACGTCTTCGGGTTCGGGCGTGGTGTCGTCAGCCATGTGTTCTCAGTTCCGTAGTGCGTGCGTCATCGGTCGGCGCCGTGCGTCGGCGCCCCGGGTCAGATGTCGAGGAAGCGGACGTCTTTGGCGTTGCGCTGGATGAAGCTGCGGCGCGACTCGACGTCCTCGCCCATCAGGACCGAGAAGATCTCGTCCGCCGCGGCCGCGTCGTCGATCGTGACCTGCTTGAGCGTGCGGGTCTGGGGATCCATGGTGGTCTCCCACAGCTCGTGGTCGTTCATCTCGCCCAGACCCTTGTAGCGCTGGATGCCGTTGTCCTTGGGGATACGGCGGCCGGATGCCTGCCCGTCGACCAGGAGAGCGTCGCGCTCCCGGTCGCTGTAGGCGTACTCGTGGGGGTGGTTCGACCACTTGAGCCGGTAGAGCGGAGGCTGCGCGAGGTAGACGAAGCCGGCCTCGATGAGTCCGCGCATGTAGCGGAACAGCAGGGTGAGCAGCAGCGTCGTGATGTGCTGGCCGTCGACGTCGGCATCGGCCATGAGCACGATCTTGTGGTACCGGGCCTTCGCCATGTCGAAGTCCTCGCCAATGCCCGTGCCGAAGGCCTGGATCATCGCCTGGACCTCTTTGTTGCCGAGAGCGCGGTCGAGGCGCGCACGCTCGACGTTCAGGATCTTTCCGCGCAGGGCCAGGATCGCCTGGGTGTGCGGATCGCGGCCCTGGACGGCCGAGCCGCCGGCCGAGTCACCCTCGACGAGGAAGATCTCGCTGATCGAGGGGTCCTTCGACGTGCAGTCCTTGAGCTTGTCGGGCATCGCCGCCGACTCGAAGACGCTCTTGCGACGAGCGGTCTCGCGGGCCTTGCGGGCGGCGAGACGGGCGGTGGCGGCGTCGATCGCCTTGCGGATGATGTTCTTGGCCTGCGCGGGGTTGCGGTCGAACCAGTCGCCCAGCTTGTCGCCCACGACCTTCTGCACGTAGGCGCGGGCCTCGGTGTTGCCGAGCTTGGTCTTCGTCTGGCCCTCGAACTGCGGCTCGGACAGCTTGACCGAGATCACCGCGGTCAGACCCTCGCGGATGTCGTCGCCGGTGAGGTTGTCGTCCTTCTCCTTGAGGAGGTTGTTGGCGCGGGCGTACCGGTTGACGAGCGTGGTGAGCGCGGCACGGAAGCCCTCTTCGTGCGTCCCGCCCTCGTGCGTGTTGATCGTGTTGGCGTACGTGAAGACGTTCTCGGTGTACGCGGTGGTCCACTGCATCGCCAGCTCGAGGGCGATCTTGCGCTCGGTGTCCTCGGACTCGACCTCGATGATCTCTTCGTTGACCACGTCGGCCTTGCGCACGCGGTTGAGGTGCTCGACGTAGTCGACCAGGCCGCGCTCGTACAGGAACGAATCGTGCCGGGCCTCGGTGACCTCTTCGCCGGGCTCGCCCTCGGTGACGACGGCGTCGGGTCGCTCGTCCCGCAGGCTGATGCGCAGTCCCTTGTTGAGGAACGCCATCTGCTGGAAGCGCGTGCGCAGCGTGTCGTAGTCGAAGTCGATGGTGTCGAAGATGGTGGCATCCGGCCAGAACGTGATCGACGTTCCGGTCTTGTCGCTCTCTTCGCCCTTCTCGAGCGGGGCCAGGGGTACTCCCCCGGTGCGGAAGGACTGACGCCACACGTGACCCTGGCGCTGCACCTCGACCTCGAGGCGCGTCGACAGCGCGTTCACGACAGACGAGCCGACGCCGTGCAGACCGCCCGAAACGGCGTATCCGCCGCCGCCGAACTTTCCACCCGCGTGCAGCACCGTCAGCACGACCTCGACCGTCGACTTGCCCTCGGTGCGGTGCATGTCGACCGGGATGCCGCGACCGTTGTCGATGACGCGGACCGCTCCGTCGCTCAGGATGGTGACGTCGATCGTGTCGCAGTAGCCGGCGAGGGCTTCGTCGACGGAGTTGTCGACGATCTCTTGGACGAGGTGGTGCAGACCGCGCTCACCGGTCGAGCCGATGTACATACCGGGCCGCTTGCGGACCGCCTCGAGTCCCTCGAGCACCTGGATGGCGTCTGCCCCGTACTCGTTGGGAACCTTCGCGGGGGTGTTCGCTTCGGGTTCCTCGGAAACGGTGTCGGGGTTCTCGGACGTCATGAGTGAACGCGCTCCAGATCGATTCGTCGGAGATCCCATCCTATCGTGCGAGGCCTCGTCGCACGGCGTGTACGCCCCGGAGCGGGGATAAATCACGTCCAACCGTGACCGACCATGACTCAGCCGTAGGTATCGCGCGGACCGCGGCCTGGAACGGCTCTGGGCCCCCATTTCCACGAGGGGACGTCGGGCCCCACGAAACGGATCGCCTCGACCCCCGCCTCGGGGAAGCGCCGGATGATCTCCGACAGGATGTGCGCGCGCATCAGCTGCAGCTGCTTGGCCCACGCCGTGGAGTCGGCCTGGACGGTCAGGGTGCCGGCATCCAGGGCCACGGGACGGGTGTGCGCGGCGGTGTCCGCTCCGGCCACCTCGTCCCACGTGCGCACCAGATCCTCGCGCGACAGCTGGGCCTCCCAGCCGGCCGAGCGCGTCAGCGCCGACAGCACGTCACCCAGCCCCCGGGGGTCGCGCCCGGGCGAGAAGGGGGCGTTGTCGCCGTCGTCCGTGCGCCGACGACGCTTCTTCTTTCGATACGGCGACGGTTCGAGGCCGCGCAGTCGCAGGTACGTCGACAGCGTCTCGGGGAGTTCGGGCTCGTCACTCATCGCCGACTCCCGAGATCCGCCCCGCCTCGACGCGGACGACGTGGGCGCGCAGCCCCTCGGGCA
This sequence comes from Microbacterium sp. HMWF026, assembly GCF_003061325.1. NCBI lineage: Bacteria > Bacillati > Actinomycetota > Actinomycetes > Micrococcales > Microbacteriaceae > Microbacterium > Microbacterium sp. HMWF026. Next base: position 4,500 of record NZ_QAJB01000047.1, on the reverse strand, counting down.
CATCCTCTTCGACCGCCGAGGTGACGATCACCTGCTCGTAACCGCCCGCGAGGTCGGCCAGGCGCGCGCGCCGACCCGCATCGAGCTCGGCGAACACGTCGTCGAGGATCAGGACGGGGTCGCCGAGACGCGACTCCGCCCGCAGCAGCTCTGCGGATGCCAGCCTGAGCGCCAACGCGACCGACCACGATTCGCCGTGCGACGCGTACCCCTTCACAGGAAGACCACGGACCTTGAGCATGAGGTCGTCGCGGTGCGGGCCGACCAGGGTCAGACCGCGCTCGAGCTCTGCGGAGCGCCGGGCGGCCAGCGCGGCACGGAACTGATCCGCCAGCGGCGCCGAGGAACCGGCGCCATCGGTCGCTTCGCCCTCTTCGGGATCGCCTCCACCGACTGAGAGAGCCCACGACAGACGGGGGTCGTGGTCGGCACCGGCGATGGCCGCGTACGCGCGCGCGACGGGTTCGGAGAGATCGGATGCCAACGCCAGCCGCGCCTCGATCACCTCGGTGCCGAGGGTCACGAGCTTGTCGTCCCACACGTCGAGGGTGCTGAGGGCGTCACCGCGCACGCCGCGCGCCCGCGCGGACTTGAGCAGAGCGCTGCGCTGACGCAGCACGCGATCGTAGTCGGCGAGCACCGCGGCCATTCGCGGGATCCGCTGCACGATCAGCTGATCGGCGAAACGCCGTCGCGAGGACGGATCGCCGCGCACGATCTGCAGGTCTTCGGGGGCGAACAGCACCACCTGCGCGTACCGCGGCAACTCGGTGGTGCGGACGTTCACACCGTTCACGCGGGCCTTGTTGGCACCCTGCCGATTGAGTTGCAGTTCGAGCAGGACGCTGCGCTCCCCGTGAGCGAGGCGCGCGCGGACGATCGCGGCATCCGTGCCGTCGCGCACCAGTGGAGCATCGCTCGAGACACGGTGCGAACCCAGGGTGGCCAGGTAGGCGACGGCCTCGACGAGGTTCGTCTTTCCTTGTCCGTTGCGGCCGACGAAGACGTTCGCCCCGGCGGAGAGCGTGACATCGGCTTCCGCGTAATTGCGGAAGTCCTTCAGTCCGAGCTGCTCCACGATCACCGAGTCAGACTACCCGCAGCCTCCGACACGGCCGCTTCTCGGCCGGCTCAGCGCAGCAGCAGGTTGGGCTGGAGCAGGTACTTGAACGAGCCCTCGCCGCCCTTGTCGACCGAGGTCTGCGGCGTCACCAGCACGGGGCTGAGCTTGTTGGCGTTGTCGCTCGAGGTGAACGTGATGCGCGCGAACTCGCTGCGCACGGCGCCCAGGGACTCGAGCAGGTACTGGGGGTTCAGGCCCAGCGTGACCTCGTCGCCGATCAGCGTGGCATCCACGGACTCGGTCGCGCGCGCCTGCTCGGTTCCCGAGGCGTCCATCGATACCCCGTCCGGACCGAAGGTGAAACGCAGCGGAGCCGAACGGTCGAGCACGAGGGCGACGCGACGGACGGCCTCGGCGAGCTCGGCGGTGTTGACCACGCTGTGGTGCTCGGTCTGTGCGGGGAAGAGGCGCCGCACCGGCGGGAAGTTGCCCTTGATCAGCAGCGAGGTGACGGTCTTGTTGCCCGAGGAGAAGGCGATGATCTCGCGATCGCCCGAGCCAGAGAACGCGATCGAGATGTCGCCGCCGTGCGCGAACGTCTTGCCGACCTCTTGCAGGGTGCGCGCGGGGACCAGGGCCGAGGTGGGCTCGTCGGATGCCGCGGCCCCGCCGTCCCAGGGGATCTCGCGCAGAGCCACGCGGTAGCGGTCGGTGGCGACCAGGCTCAGCTGCGTGCCGGTCACTTCGAGCTGCACGCCCGTGAGCACCGGCGTCACATCGTCGCGCGAGGCGGCGAAGGCCACCTGGGCGATCGCGGTCGCGAACTCGTCGGCCGGGACCAGGCCGGACTCGCCGGTGACCTCGGGGATAGCCGGGTATTCCTGAACGGGCATGGATGCCAGGGTGAAGCGCGCGGAACCGCAGGTGAGCAGGATGCCGCCGTCGTCGTCGACGGCGATCTGGATCGGGGCGTTCGGCAGTCGGCTGGCGATGTCGCTCAGCAGTCGGCCGTGGACGAGGATTGTGCCGGGCTCGTCGACCGTGGCTTCGATGGTCGTGCGCGCGGACGCCTCGTAGTCGAACGCTGCCAGGGTGAGTCCCTGCTCGCCCGCCTCGATGAGCACACCGGCCAGGATCGGCTGCGGGTTGCGCTGGGGCAGGAGCTTGACCACGAACGAGACGGCTTCGCTGAACACATCGCGATTGACGTGGAACTTCACGGGTGCTCCCTTGACGGCGGGTATGGCTTACCCATGCTAGTGCCCCACTCGGACCGGCTCTGCCGGGACGCCGACGCACCACGAGGTCATCGGATCTCTCTTAACAATCAATTTGGATCTTCATCTTGTTAACAGCTGTGGAGAGTGTGGATAACTCGCGACACGCCTGTTAACAGCAGGGAAGCCGAGGTTGTTAACTGTGGACGCGCTGCGGAGAGCCTGGGCACTTAAGGCGGCGCCGACGGCGGTGACTCGACGGCTCCTCCACAGAGTTAACAGCGCCGTGCACATGTCATCCGCAGGAAATCGGAGTTATCCACAGGTTTTCCACACTGTGTAGAACCCTGCGCAAAACCGCGTGCGAGACGCGTCACAGGCTCGTTTCCCGCGAGAAAACGGGAAAAGGGCTCGCCCGCGAATCGCGGACGAGCCCTGTGTTCGTGCAGGCGCTCAGCGCATGCGGCCGAGCTGGCTGGTGATCTCGGAGACCTGGTTGAAGATCGATCGGCGCTCCTTCATGAGGTCGCTGATCTTCTTGTAGGCGTACATCACCGTCGTGTGATCGCGGTTGCCGAACAACTGGCCGATCTTGGGCAGCGACAGGCTGGTGCGCTCCCGGCACAGGTACATGGCGATCTGTCTCGCGGTCGCGACGGCCTGCGAGCGGCTGGAGCCGTAGAGATCGTCGACCGACAGCTTGAAGTACTGCGCGGTGGCCGTAATGATGTCGGTCGGCGAGATGACGTTCGCGTCGTCCTGGTCGATGATGTCGCGCAGCACCGTCTGCGCCAGTGACATGTCGAGCGTCGACCTGTTCAGGCTGGCGAAGGCCGAGACGCGGATGAGGGCGCCCTCGAGTTCGCGAATGTTCGACGACACCACCGTGGCGATGTATTCGAGCACGTCGTCGGGGATGAGCAATCGCTCGCTCTGCGCCTTCTTGCGCAGGATCGCGATACGCGTCTCGAGGTCGGGGGCCTGGACGTCGGTGATGAGACCCCACTCGAAGCGGCTGCGCATCCGGTCTTCAAAGCCGGTGAGCTGCTTCGGCGGCAGGTCGCTGGTGATCACGACCTGCTTGTCGTGGTCGTGCAGCGTGTTGAAGGTGTGGAAGAACGCTTCCTGCGTCTCGGCACGACCCTGCAGGAACTGGATGTCGTCGATGAGCAGGATGTCGACGTCGCGATACCGCGCCTGGAATGCGGACCCGCGGTTGTTCGCGATCGAGTTGATGAAGTCGTTCGTGAACTCCTCGCTCGAGACGTAGCGCACGCGGATGCCGGCGTACATGCTCGCGGCGTAGTCGCCGATGGCGTGCAGGAGGTGCGTCTTGCCCAAGCCCGAGTCGCCGTAGATGAAGAGCGGGTTGTAGGCCTTGGCCGGCGCCTCGGCCACGGCGACCGCCGCGGCGTGGGCGAAACGGTTGGACTGACCGATGACGAAGTTGTCGAAGGTGTACTTCGGGTTCAGGCGCGTGTCGTTGCGTGAGGCGGGGGTGATGGGCTCGGGGACCTGATCGGTGGCGCTCGAGGGCATCGGGGCCGGGGCGGACCGGTCGACGCTCGGAGCCGGGACCGGCGAGGCGTCGCGGTGGGACTCGACCAGATCGGGGTTCACGACGACGCGGAAGGTCCCCACATCGGGGTCGCTCCCCTGCACCTGAGCGAGGGCTTCGAGGATCGAGGCGCGCATGCGCTTGTTGAACTGCGCGGCGGTCAGGTCGTTGGGCACGTCGAGATAGAGCGTGCCCCCCATGACGCCCTGCGGCACCGCGAGGTTGAGGAAGCCGTGCAGCTGGGGCGTGACGCGATCGTCGGTGAGAAGATGGTCCAGCACTGCCGACCAGACGGGGACATCCGGTACTTCGTACAGAGACATGTCCCCTCCGGGATCTTGACGCGACGGAGATCGACGAAGTCGCGTCGAACCTGTGGATAACTTCCGGGGCCACGCTAGTTCGCGGCTCTCGCGGAGCAAAATCCACTGTAAGACCTGGCCGCGTGTCTTTGCCACGCTTGTGGACAACGCCTGGGGATAATGGGCGGTCGTCTTCCCGGTTTGAGTTAACGCCGGACTCGACGTAGCCTTAGTCGGTTGACTTATGCCTATACGGCAGTCCCGACCCCGTCCCCGGCAGAAGAGCATCGGGCGACACCACCTCCGGAGTGACCCATGAGCAAGCGCACCTTCCAGCCCAACAACCGCCGCCGCGCCAAG